>JAAUTN010000248.1 GCA_012031415.1 Leptolyngbyaceae cyanobacterium SM1_4_3
CCCGGTGCCCAAAAGTGTTGCCTCCATTCTGACGGCTCCTCCCGGACCTTCACCCAGCGAACTGCTGCCCTCGGTAAAAGCGCCGCTGCTGGTGCTGTGGGGTGAGGCAGACCCCTGGACACCGATCAAAGGCGCAAAAATTTATCAAGATCTGGCAGAACAGGCAATCGAGACGGGTCATAGCGTACAATTTGCCTCAATTCCTAATGCTGGGCACTGTCCGCATGATGAATGTCCAGAAAAAGTCAATCAACTCATGCTGGATTGGTTGAACGCAAAGTTTCCTGGAGAAACCTAGCTTTTGGACTTTTCTGTATTTCAATAGCCCCTAATTCTCATGTCCTTACCGACTGTGATCTTGCCAGGATATTTGGCTGGCGCAAACGCTTACCTGGAGATGGAGCAAGCCTTGGGGGATTTAGGTTTCCCAACGACGACGGTTCCCCTCAAACGGCGAGACTGGTTGCCTACACTGGGCGGCAGGTCGGTCACGCCCATTTTGCAGCAGCTTGACCAGACGGTAAAGCGGGTAATGCAGCAGTACGGCAGCGATCGCATCAACCTGGTCGGGCACTCGGCAGGTGGCTGGATCTCGCGGATTTACCTGGGCGAAAAGCCGTATTGCGTGCATCCGGCTGATGAAAATCGCATTTGTCTGTGGCAAGCCCACCCCACCGTAGCGGCTTTGGTTACGTTGGGAACGCCTCACGTTAGCCGTGAGCGCTGGACGGTGCGAAACCTGGATTTTGTCAAAAACAACTACCCCGGTGCGTTTTATTCGAGCATTCGGTATGTTTGTGTTGCAGGAAAGGCGCTGTATGGCGATCGCCAATGGCAAAATTGGTTTGCTTACAGCAGCTATGAAATGACCTGCGGCACGGGTGGCTGCTGGGGTGACGGCATCACTCCCATTGAAGCAGCCCACCTAGAAGGCGCAGAAAATTTGGTGTTAGAAGGCGTATTTCACTCACCCCGCCCTGGAAGAGTGTGGTACGGCTCCCCCCAAGTGCTAGAAATCTGGGCGAAATATTTGGCGTGAGTGAACCTACCACGTCATTTTGCCCCAGTACCGACTGCTTCCGGCTGCGATTTTTCCCGGCGCTCTTGCAGGGCGTTGCCAATTAGCTTGGAAACCAGCCATGAGACAGAGCGTTCTTCTGCCTCAGCCCATTCCTCTAATTCTTGCTTCCATTCTGGGGGAACGTAAGCGGTAACTCGGTCGAGGTCTGTTTTGCCGCCCATACTTCAGTTGTGAATGCCTAGAAGATCAAGTGCTTGCTGCATCTCATCTTAACGCCTCAGCACACACCTTCACAGCGTAGCTTGCGCCGTGCTATTACACCCAGTCTAGAAATTAGGGTGACAGGTAGAAGGGCAGTCTGCGATGCGGGTGGAGGATGTTTGAGAAGTAGCAAATGTCCCCTGTAAGGGCTTAGCATTCGGCAGGTAGACTCTGAAGTAGATCCAAAATCTTTGCCCGAATGCTAAGCCCCTACGGTTCTTTAGGTCAGGGATTAGACTTTTCAAAACCTGGCTATTCAAAACCTGGCTATGACGTGCTGTGATATGCTGTTACAGCAGTTTGTCAGGTTTAAGCTATGGAGAAATCTGGGCTTCAAGTTTTAAAGGAACAGTTGCAGCGGCGATCGCCCCAGGAAAATCTACCGCTGATGCGATCGCACTCCACTTCAGGAATTGTCCTGCTCTCAGACAAAGAGCTAGACAAAATGCGCCGGGTGGGTCGCATTGCGGCTGAATTGCTCAAACATCTTGAGCCAATGGTGCAGCCAGGAATTAGCACTCAAGCGCTGAACGACGAAGCAGAACGGTGGACTCTGGCACACGGAGCCACCAGTGCCCAGCTTGGTTATGCCCCTCCTGGACATCCTCCCTTTCCTAGCTCGATCTGCACCAGCGTCAATGATGTGATTTGTCACGGCATTCCCAGCCGCCAGCAGATTCTCAAAGCAGGCGACATTGTAAATATTGACGTTACACCTGTCCTGGAGGGCTATCACGGCGACACTTCTAAAACTTTTTTAGTTGGCAGTCCTTCTCCCGTTGCTCAAAAGCTGGTGCAAGTGACGCAAGAGTGTATGCTGCGAGGCATTGCTGAAATCAAGCCCGGAGCGCGAATCGGTGACATTGGTGCAGCGATTCAAGAATACGCCGAGGCACATGGATTCTCAGTCGTTCGAGATTTTGTCGGTCACGGTGTCGGTAAGCAGTTTCACACGGAGCCTTCTGTTCCCCATTTTGGAAAACGAGGGCGCGGACTGCGGCTTAGAGCAGGCATGGTGTTTACGGTGGAGCCAATGCTGAATGAAGGGACTTACGATTTTAAGATTTTGGGCGATCGCTGGACTGTGGTGACGAAAGACAGCAAGCTTTCTGCCCAGTTTGAGCATACGGTTGCGGTAACCCCCAGCGGGGTAGAAATTTTGACGCTCTAGCGGGAAGGATGAGGAATGAAGGATCAAGGATCAAGGGGCAACCGCAGGGTGAAACAGCTTCCCTTGCCAACTTCTGAGACAACGGTGATATCGCCGTGATGAAGCTGGGCTAGTTTGCGGGCGAGGGCTAAACCTAAACCTGTTCCTTCATAGCGACGATCTAAGCCGCCGTCTAGCTGCTGGAAAGACTGAAACAGCTTTCCTTGATCTGTCACCGAAATGCCGATGCCCGTATCCAGTACGGCAAATTCGACAAACCCTTCCCGTTGCCCAACTTCCAGCCGAACTGAGCCTGCATGAGTAAACTTGACCGCATTGGAAAGGAGATTAAACAAAATTTGCTTCAGTCGCCGCTTATCAGCTGTGCAGGTCGTTAAGGTTGGGTCGATCGCCATACCTAGCTGTAGTTTGCGATCGCTCGCCATCTCTCGAATCATGCTGAGGCAGGCTTCGCAGATTTCCCGAATCGCGACTGACTCAAGCAGCAATTCTTCCTTGCCTGCCTCGATCTTAGACAAATCCAGCAGGTCATTGATGAGTTCCAAAAGATGTTGCCCACAGGCAGAGATGCCGTTGACGTATTGCTGCTGTTTCTCGTTCAGCGGCCCAAACACCTGTTTTGACAGCAGACTGGAAAATCCTAAAATTCCGGTTAGCGGGGTTCGGAGTTCATGGCTCATGTGCGCCAAAAATTCGGTTTTGGCACGGTTAGCTGCCTCTGACAGCAGCTTTTCCTGCTCTAGCTGCTGGGTGCGCTGCTGCACAAGCTGCTCCAGATGTTCATAGCTTTGAGCATTGTAAAGGGCGATCGCCGTCTGCTCAGCAATTCGTTGCAGCAGGTGAATTTCTTCCTCAGTAAATGTTCTGTAAGCGGTCGTCATTTGCAGAGCTAGCCCACCGAAGAGTTGCCCCCGAATGAAGATTGGCACTCTCAAAACGGAGAGCGTCTGGGTTGCCTGAACCTGTTCTTGATAGTCTGGAGCGCGTACAATTTCTGAGAACCTGGGGGCGTGCAGCACTCGATGCCACGACATTTCAGAGTTTGGCACTAGATTCTCAGGCAGCGCCGATAAAGGAAGCTTAAAATTCCTGACTGAGATAATTTGATGAGTTGCTCGCCATTCGTTCAGAATCTGAATGTATTCAGGATCAAGCGAGAAAATGGTCACTCGGTCAACGCCAAAGCACTCTCCCGTACAAGCCACGATCTGCTGCAAAATGTAATCTAGATCAAGGCTAGAGTTGAGCGATTGGCTAATTTGGTTGAGCAACTGCTCTTGCTGGGCCTGCTGCTGAATTTGGGCGATCGCCTCCTGCTTTTGACCACGCAACGCAAACTCCTGGAGCGATCGCTCTAGCACCATCGGCAGCCGAAACAGCCTATCTTTTAACACATAGTCGGTCATTCCCGCCTTGATACACTCAACCGCCGCCTCTTCACCCAGCGTGCCCGTTACCAAAATCAGCGGAATCTCCTGGGTTGACTGTTGCAGCAGTTCTAGAACCTGATAGGCAGTAAAACCGGGTAGCCGATAGTCAGACAGCAAAGCGTCATAACGCTTCTGTTTTAAAAGCTGCTGACACTCAGCAATGGTATCTATCTGATCGTAGACGACCTGCAAACTTGCTTCTTCTAGAGCGATGAGCAGCAGCTTAAGATCTGCGGCCGAATCTTCTACAATCAGCAGGTGAAGAGGCTTACCTGACGTAAGTGAGGGTATCGGCTCGACGGTTTGGCTTTCTTGCATAGCTTTTGTTCCCCCGTCCCTACCTTCACAGAAGAAAGGGTGTCACTACATTCTCTCTTATAACGAAGGGGTCAGAATGAAGGCAGACGTTGGTATCATTGTCCGCTGTATACCCTCTCAGGCTAAGAGTACCCAGTCACTTCTTGAAATAAATACAGCTTTCTAGTTCTTTAGGTAAATTCGCTGCCCGCCCATATAGATAGGACTTACGCAAATAGAACGTAAAATTAGGCGATCGCTGTGTTGACAAGGAGCTTAAGCCCCTTGTTACAGCGCTATGACCAGCATCGGCAGTGCTTGACTTTCCTTTCTAAACAAATACTTCCGTAGACAAATATTTCCGTCGTGCATACTCTGCAAAAAAGACTTCCCTGATGGATGTGAGATGAAGTTGCACAAGACTTTACGTTTGAAACATCGCTTTAACTGAAGTTCCCTGAAGGCATTGGCAAATTAATCTACATTGCTGTGATTGCGGGTTTGCCAGGCTAGCTCCAGGATTTGTACCCAGCGCTTGTGAACTTGTTTGGGGGTGCATTTGAGCGTTTTGGCGATCTCTTCGTCAGAGCGGGGTGCAAGGGTTGGGTTGGCGGGACGCTGCTCCCCAACCTGCATTCCTTTAAGCTGCAACAGTTGTCGCTGTTCGGGTGAGAGGCGATCGACAAAGGCCCGCCATTCTTTTTGAGGCATTCCCAGGTTTTGATCCAGGTCTGCGCCGAGCCACTGATGCACCAGTTGCCAACGGTGAGAGCGGGCAAACTTCTCAACATGATATTTAAATCGCTGCTGTAAGTAGTCGCGCTGACGAGCAGACAACCCCAAAATCGAGTCAATTTCAGGAGCAGAGAGGTCTTGCAGCTTCAGGGTAAGGTAGTCGATGCAGTCAGATTGCCCCTGAGATTCCAGGTATTGCACCAACTCGCTGACGACGCGATCGCGCAACACTGACTCTGAAGGATCAGTCGCATCGGCAACCATCTGTTCCCGCACCTGTTGCACCACCGGGGCGCGGCTGTATGCTTCGGCTTCTTCGCCTTTAGCGGACTCAACCGCCATTTCAATGTCGAGCGCGGTTTCTGGCGGCTGACGGCGAGAAAAGCCCTGTGCCCGTAGCACCACTAGCTGCTGATTGCGCCGACCAGGAAGCGTGATCCGCCGTTTGGCATACTGTTCTGTAAAGGCCATGTATTCTGCTAGTTCTAGCCGTGTGCGGGGGCTGTAGTTTTCAGCAAGCTGGTTCTCTCGCCGAAAAGCTTTCAACACCTCAATGTAAAAGCCCTGTAAGAAATCCTCAATCAAGTTGTAGCGACCCTGAAACCCTAGCTGCGCTCGACTGGTCGCGACATGGCGATAGACAATTGCACTGAGATGGCTGTGTAAATCAACCCTGCCGCGTCGGGAACCTAGCCGATGATATTCAATACACTTTTGCAGTCGATGGCGAGCCAGAGTATTTTGCCAGGACTGAATTTGACCGGAGTTTTGAATGCGATCGCTTTTTGCACAAATTCGCTCAACTTCAGTTGCAATGCGGGTCGCAACTGCCTCAGCGCCTGCCGATAAAGTGTGAATTTCTGCTTGAAGTTCGGTTAACAGTAGTTGCACCAGCCTGATGGTTTGCGATCCGGGTTGGACTTGAGAATCGGGGGCAGTAGACTCGTCGTTTACAGATTCAACGGAAGCAATGGCCTGATCATCAGGTTGCAGCCCTGTGGGGAGGGCATCGCCTTCATTCTGGCTAAAGGAGCCAGCAGAATTCACAGATTCGACATTCATGGCTTGACCTTAGGTGATGCACGTTAACAAGTGTAGAAAATTAGGGGCAAGGGAGCGTTTTGAGTTATGCCGTCCTAACTGACTACACTTTGACTTTATGGGATATGCCAGTTTACTGTGACAGTCGTGTGTCACTCTTTTAAATAGCCTTTGAGGTAGCTTTTTGTACCAGGGGAAATCAGAGGGGCGATCGCCTCTCTCGACATCCTAAATTTCCTATCAAACCCTTGAGGAATCAGCCCTACAGCAAAACTTGCCGAATATTTTTATCCGGCAACAAAATCTTCCAATCCTGCGTCTGCATAGGACAATCAATTAACTGGTTTCTAACTTGCCTCTACAGCCCATGCCGCTGCCGCTTCCCATCCCAGCCCTCGACGGGTCATGACGGGTTCCTTCCCGGTCAAATCCAGCATGGTAGAAACCTGGTAGCCAACGGGTTCACTGTCTTCAATCATCACGTCCACTAGCCCATCAAGTTGGTCAAACAATTCTGCTTTAGAAATCTGGGTGTCAGCCTTGTGGCAGGCAGTGGGTGCAGAAGTTGAAATAATCGGATTGCCCAGAGCTTGGAGCAACGCCTGACAAATCGCATTGTCAGGTACGCGAATGCCCGTCGTTTTGCGCTTTGGGTTCATTACCAGTCGGGGAACTAGCTTTGTTGCGGGCAGCAAAAAGGTGTAGGGACCAGGAATGAGGCGCTTAAGAATGCGGTAAGCCGAATCTGTAACGCAGGCATAGCTGGCAATGTCAGACAGGGAAGAGCAAAGGAAGGTCAACGGCTTATCACTGGACAGTTGCTTGATCTGTCGTACTCGCTCTACTGCCGATTTAACATTGAGATCACACCCGATCGCGTAGACTGTATCCGTTGGGTATAGCAACACTGCCCCATCTCGTAAAGCGTCCATAATTTTCTCTATCCGACGCAGTTGGGGCGTATCCGGATGGATTGTATAAACCGTTGCCATAATTCTCTCTAGAAACTTTTAACTGCAAACCGCCACGTTGCCTGAATTTTTTCTCCTTGAAGTCTCCTGGTCTTCGATCGTGTCCACTGACTTATTTTGAAACTATGAAGAAGCTAGCGTATTTGGAGTGCCCAACGGGTCTTGCCGGAGATATGTGTTTGGGCGCGTTGGTAGATGCGGGCGTTCCGCTAGACTATTTGGCTGAAAAACTTAAGCTTTTGGGCATTTCTGAGGAATACCGCCTCTGGTCAGAGCAGGTTCATCGCAATGGACAGCGGGCAACTAAAGTTCACGTTGAGCTAGCAGCGGCGATCGCTCCTCTGCAACCTGACCCAGAAGCAGGGGTTGATTTCACTCCAACGTTCGATCGTACTCGCTTCTCCATAATACCGTCAGAGAGCTTCGCTCAAGATAGCTACAGTCATGATGCTCACGGTCATACGCCTCACGATCATGCGGCTTATAGTCGTGGCGATCGCCCCTTAGACACTCCCACCAACCCCACTCACGGCACTCGCCATTTGCCCGAAATCGAAGCCATGATTCGAGCAGCGGGCTTGCCAGCAAAAGCAGAAGCTTGGAGCCTGGCTGTCTTTCGTCAACTAGCAGAAGCTGAAGGCGCAGTACATGGCATTCCTGCTGACCAGGTGCATTTTCATGAAGTTGGAGCAACCGATGCGATCGCCGACATCGTAGGTACCTGTCTGGGACTGGACTGGCTGGACATTGATCAGCTTTACTGCTCAGCTTTACCGACGGGCGGTGGCACCATTCGAGCAGCACATGGACGGCTCCCCGTACCCGCTCCCGCAGTTTTAAAGCTGTGGGAAATGCGCCAGGTGCCCATCTACAGCAACGGTATTGAGCGAGAACTGGTGACACCGACTGGAGCGGCGATCGCCACCACCCTCGCCGTCCAGTTTGGCGCTCCCCCCGCCATGACGCTACAAAAAGTCGGACTCGGTGCAGGCTCCCGCAACCTCCCCATCCCTAACATTCTGCGCCTTTGGCTTGGTGAAGGCCCAGGGCACGAAGCCGAACAAGCAACAATGCGTTCACTCTCCAAACCCTCTCATGAGGCATCACGGACTTCCCCTTTCAACCCTCCATTCAACCAACCGATTCATCCCTCATCCCTCATCCCTCATCCCTCACATCAGCCCATCGCAGTTCTAGAAACGCAAATCGATGACCTGAATCCTCAGGCGATCGGCTACGTTTTCGATGCCGTATTTGCAGCAGGTGCAGTGGACGTCTTTACTCAAGCGATCGGGATGAAAAAGTCACGTCCCGGTATTCTGCTGACGGTGATCTGTCATCCAGAGCAAGTGCAGGACTGTGAAGCCGTAATTTTTCGGGAAACTACGACATTAGGAATCCGTCACACGGCGCAGCAACGTAGAGTTTTGCGGCGAGAGATTCAAACGGTGCAGACAGATTTAGGAGAAATTAAGGTGAAGGTGGCCTGGGAGGACGGTGGGGCGATCGTCAACGTCCAGCCAGAATACGATGACTGTGCGACTCTAGCCCAAAAACACGCTATACCCTGGCGTGAAGTTCATCGGCTAGCCCTGACAACTTGGCATCAGTCAAAAGCTAATGCACCAAAGGAAGTTTAGAACGACTCCTAATTTGCTTACAAAGCCTTAGTTCCGTGCCCTGCTGATTCCAGTGAACCTGGTCAAAAACCTGATGAAGGATGTATAGCCCTCTGCCACACTCACCAACCTGATGAACATCTTGAGCATCTGTACGGTCAACTGCACAGGAACAAGCAGGAGAGAAGCCAGATCCCTGATCTGAGATGACCCACCAGTACTCATTCTCAAGAATATAAAACTCGACTAAAACCGTTTTGTTTGGATCTAACTTATTGCCATGCTTAGCAGCATTAACAAGAGCTTCCTGTAGCCCAAGCCTGACTTCCGCTCGCCATCGAGCCGGAACATCCTTCATGAGCAGATCCAAAACGGGACAGAGGTGAAGCGTGGAGGCGAAGCTAACTGTGCCCCACTTGCGTCCGGTCGGGCGCAGTGAGATAGCAATCACGGAAAAAACCTCACAGTTTCAGGGGGATAGGTCAAACAATTCCTGAACTTGTGCAGCAGCATACTCGGTTCTGGAGGCTTTCAGACACAACAGCTAGACGGCTCTATCAATCAGCTGCAGGTTAGCCTGACTTCAATCCTGTGCTAACCCAAATAGCTCTTGTCAGAGCAAGCTATAAAAATAGGCTTTACAGCCAACCTTAGTAATATTTACTAAAGTTAAGTCCGTATATCTTAGATATTAACATATCTATCCTGGAGCCTACGCTGCCTGAAAAGGACATAAGAAATGGGAGTTGGAACACCCCTACGGTTCCAACTCCCGTCAAAGACATAATGAACTCCTGGTAATGTTTGAGATTTTTAGTCTCAAAAGTCAGTTTGCTGTCCTATGAGACTCAACCAGGGAGTTTGTACCATCCTTCTAGTCAGCTCAAAGTTTAGATTGTTGTCACATTACTGAATTAAGCTGTTTGATCTGACTTGCGACAGCGAGAAGCTACTAGCCCAGCCGCTACGACTCCTAGACCTGCCAGGGTCGCTGGTTCTGGTACGGACTTAGCCGTCACAACAAAATCGTTTGCATCTACGTCAACGGTGGAAGGGTCATTCACAAAGATCGCAGTTTCGCCATCTTGAAGCACCAGAGACTTGAAGCTAGCGCCAGTAGGCGGTGCGTATCTAGTTGGATAGGAAACAGAAGGAACATCTGCAACGAACTTAAAGCCACCTGGGGTGTTACCTCCAACTGAGTCATCCGAGAAAACCACGATGGGGGTTTCTTCAGATTTCAATCCTAGATAGTATTGAACGCCAGCCAGGAAGTGGTACGTAGTGACGCAAGGCGCAGGGTTTACAGTAATTCCACAGGTTCCGATGGAATCTACCTTGTTATATTGGGGGTTCTTACCTGGCAGAGGGTCACGTGGGATCGTTTCTGTGAACAGAACTTCAAGCGGATTCCGGTTTTCGTCATAGACGGAAAGGGTGGATTGGAAGGCACCGTGAGACGCATGAAACTTAAACTCTACCCTGGTGTCTTTGCCGAACGAAATTGGCCCACCCGTGTTGAACAAACTTGCTGCTTGGGCGGGAGCAGTCAAACCAACTGCGGCAGTGATGGCGGTAGCTGCGGCAAAAAGATATCCACGAAGCTGCATTGTTGTTTTCCTTAAGTCGGAGTATAAATTGGGTGAATGGTTGAACTGTAAGTGTCAAGCAATACTGCACGGGGCGAATGGGTATCACTTGGACAGCCTTAAAAAATAGACCGAAGCTTTTCCGTGTTCTGACCGTATCAATAATCGCTTCTGTAACTTGAAAGCCGGGTTTCTATCATCAAAAGCGGATGCGATCAGGCAAACACAAAGTTGTTAAACGGTTAGCTATTTAGTACTTCTAACAAACTTGGAGGCTAAGTGAATGTACTGGTCTATGTTCTTATCTACTCATACTCTCCGCAAGATTGTCATCGGCGCGGTAGCTTTGTTTACCGATTCTTCAAGTTTGTCGTTTTGAATACAAACCCTTGATGAACTGAAGCGATAGGGAAGGCTGTATTGCTAGCGATTGGTTAGAACCGGGAGTGATTTAGAGCAATTGTGGAGATGAAGGCTCTCTCCCACTTTCTACTTACAGCGTCTTGCAGATGCATAAGCACAGGTAGGGACGAACGGCCGTTCGCCCCTACAGGGATTTGTGGCTTATCCAGGTGAAAACTGCTGTAAATGTCGTCTGCG
>JAAUTN010000249.1 GCA_012031415.1 Leptolyngbyaceae cyanobacterium SM1_4_3
CTAGATCTTCGCTGAAACCTCTTCTCCATCTGGACCAATCCAGTCTCGATGAAAAGTTTCTCTCTGCCCAAAATTACCGACACTGGTGAGACGTTGCAGCACCTCTATTTCAGTCAGGTTTGCAGCACTTCTCCTGTCTCAGGATCTTGCAGTTGATTTCTAGTTTTATATCTCTCGTTGAACTCACTTCCGGCGGGTAGCCTATCAGCAATCAGAGGTTTCACCAGCCCTGTAAAGGCATAAACCTGTCTCAGCGCTAGATTAATTCGACCACCAGGTCTTAAAGTGACGCGATCGCCCCTTCTCAAATAAATGCCTGAGTTTTGAAAGCCAGCGGTTGATTCGACTGTCACCTGAGCGCCAAAGGCTTGGTGGCTGAGGACAGTAGAATCTTGATTGGAATCCGTTGACTGCGCTTCGGAAGCAGCGGTGAATGGACTAATTTCAAAGGCTCCCAGGTAAAGGTGTCCTTCTCGCACCTGCAAGCCGATGTGACGAACGCTGACTAGGAAGGTGATTATTACAATCGTCAGCGCTACGAGCAGTGCAATCGTCACTTTGGCGACCAGACGAACCCATCCGCTGTGGCTTAAACCAATCAAAAATCTGAGCGATCGCTCCCAACCCGACGAACTGCGCTGACGTTGCCTCTGCATCACTTGAGATCCTAGATTTTATACAACTCTGCGGGTATTACTTACTCAAGTAATTTAATACACTCCGTATATTATTTCTTTTTGCAGAGTAAGCTGCCAATTTTTAGAATTTAAATGGTCGAAAAACCGCGCCTGACGGGAACTAATTGTTTAGCTGGCGATCACCTTCCAGCTTTGCCACCAAGCAATTCATCCACTCCAGCCCTTCCAGGTAATTCGACGTGTGAATGATGAAACTCAGCAAGGAAACCAAAAGTCCAGCTAACAGCACCAGTCCTAAGACAATAGATGACTGCTCCAAGATTAAGAACAGAACAAAAAGCAGTAAAGAAACAACCAACGGTGGAACAAAGCATCCTTTAATCGTATTTTCACGATTAAACCATCGGGGCGGTTTAGGGAAATGTCCTTGCGACAGCCGAGAAGGAATTTGATGAACCTGCCAGCCTTCCTTAGTTTTCCAGCCGAGTTTTTCACCCAAGAGGCTATAGTTTAGAGCGCCAGATTTTTCCAGACATTTCCGATAAATTTGGTTTTGAACGCTGAAGCCAAATTTGCCCTCGCTAGACTGGCTCCACAGGTCATCTAGGGTTTTCAGAATGTCGTCAGGAATCTGTTCAAGGGTTTGCACATCGAGCTGATATAGATGATCTCTTTGACTGACTTTGAGCAGCAGACGATGAGTTTCAAGATCTGCATCCTGCCATTTTTTCTGATTTAGCAAGGAGTGCAAATGGCTCAAGTCTATCTCTGGAAGCTGCTCAGTTTCTAGAAGTTGCTCAGTTTTAAGATTGGTTTCGCAGTCTTTAACTTCAGAAATTTCAGGCTCAGTAGATAGCGAGGCGATAAAGTCTTCTTGCGGTGGCTCAAAAGTGTCTGGCGATGGCAGTTTTTTGGGAGATGAGTTTACAGCGGTGCGTCGAGGAGCGTATTTGATTTTGATCCGTTTTTTGGCTTTTTTGAGATGCAAGACTGGAGTCAAATGCTCTTCTAATAAGCCCTTTAACTGAATCTCAACACAGGCAAACTTGTAAGCATTTTCAAACGATTGTCCGGCTCCCAGGGCTTTGTAGAACCCAACGGCAAAGGCGATCGCCGCTTTGTCCCCAATGTCTCGACTCATCCCAATCACATAGGGAATGTGTTTGGCGATCGCCTTTGCCTGAGCCTCTGAATAGCAAGTGTTGAGAATCACACAGTTTACTTCAGGCACCAGCTCAAACAGGCTGGCAAGCGCACCGGGGACTACAGTCTGGGTATTTCCCAAAACATCCTCAAAACAGAGTTCGCCAGTACTTTCACCATGCCCAGAAAAGTGAACAATTTGAGGCTCAATATCAAAGATTGCCTGGGTAATGTCTTCTGAGCGTACCGAACTGCGAGATTCCAAAAAAAACCGTTCTCGCCACTTAGCAAGCTGTAGCTTTTCTCGAATGCCGCGTAACTCTTGCCCTAACCGGAGGCGGGCGCGATCGCTAGGGTCGGCTGCAAGAAACAACACTTTGATGCGATCCATTCCGAAAGCAGTCCCCATCATCATATGAGAATTTAGAATTACACTCTCACAACTCTCGTAAAATTGCTACATACCAGGATGGAGAGCCGAGGAATTTGAATCGCCTCGCGATGGCAGTGACGCGATTTGGCGATCGCTATGCCACAAGCTTGAACTTAAAAACCATTTCAAGCGGACACCTGCCATTTGCCAAGCGACGATTTAGATTGCCCAATTCCAAGCAAAATGACCCTGATTAGACAAGACGTAATGTGCAGTATGGAATACAGCCGTCTCCTGCTGACACGCCATATTCTTGATTTGTCCCAGCTTCACACAGAACTGTGAAATCGCATGAGACATCCAAGAGACCATTTCAAAAGAAACCTGTTGTCAGGCAAAAAGGGACAAACTCTACTGTGGTGAATAAGTGCAAAAGCAGAAAAGAGTTAATGCAATAAGACTTTTTTCTGAATAATCTAGAAATTCTGAAAATGCGTCATGATCGGAGTAAGAGATGTTAAGACTTATGCACAGTTACTACTAACCTGTAGAAGGTTAATAGTTGCTTTTAAGCATTCTCTCTCCAATGAGGGAGATACTTTTAAGTCTTAGTTCAAGGGAGTTTGAATAACTTTTTAGCGTCAGTTTCATCTCTGTTGAACCGTTGATCCCGGTTTGGAAGTAGAGTATCGCTCTGGATATCTCTATCGCAGGACAGGGATATATTCAACACAATACCTGGCTAAAATCACTCATAATTCAAATCTCGTCCCAGTTTATAAAGGCGGGGGGTCATGCAAAGTTTAACCATTCCTTCAACGATAATGTGTGGCGAAGAGGTGGAGCAGTTTCGGCAGCTTCAGTTTCAGCTAAGCGATCGCTGGCAGTCCGTTGAGCAGTTTAACCACAACGACTGCGACATTGTGGTGATTCCCTCGCTTAGTCTCGATCAGCGAGAGCTTCGTAAGATCAAGGGCGTGCATCATTATGAAGAGCGCCTGCTGTTTTCCCTGATTCGGCTGCAAAATCCGCGCACTCGGCTAATTTACGTCACCTCACAACCCATTCACCCTAGCGTGATTGAATATTACCTCCAGCTTTTGCCGGGGGTGCCGTTTTCCCACGCCCGCGATCGCCTCCTCCTGCTCTGCACCTACGATTCCTCCTATCGCTCTCTTACCGAAAAGATTCTAGAGCGTCCCCGTCTAGTTGAACGAATTCGGCAGGCAATCCGCCCAGAGCGGTCTTACATGACTTGCTTCAATGCCACAATGCTAGAGCGGGATCTGGCTCTACAGTTGAATGTGCCGCTGCTGGGGCTTGATCCCAGCTTGCTCTACTGGGGCACCAAAAGCGGCAGTCGAGAAATTTTTGCTGAAGCTAAAGTGCCGCACCCAGATGGTAGTGACTTAGTTTGGAACTCGGCAGACCTGGCAAACGTGGCGGTCGAACTTTGGGAACGCCAACCCGACCTGAAGCGGATGGTGATCAAGCTGAACGAGGGCTTCTCAGGGCAGGGAAATGCGCTGCTCGACCTCAGACCGATTCAGCATCTCGCACCCGGAAATGCCTCAACTGCAGAACGGATTCAGGTGATACGCGATCGCTTTGAGTCGCTCAGCTTTCAGTCGGATACTGAAACTTGGGCTAATTTCAGCAGCCGCATTCCAGAATTGGGGGCGATCGCCGAGGCCTTTATCGAGGGTGAGGAGAAGCGATCGCCCAGCGTTCAAGGACGCATCACTCCTGGCGGTGAAGTCGAAATCCTTTCTACCCACGACCAGACTTTAGGCGGTCCAGATGGTCAAATCTTCCTGGGATGTAGTTTCCCAGCCGACGAGTCCTATCGCCTGCGGCTGCAAGAATGGGGTTGGAAAGTCGGTAAAGCATTAGCAGAGCGAGGGGCCCTAGAGCGCTACAGCGTAGACTTTATTGCTGTGCGACGGGCAGATGCTGCTGCTCCCGGCGAAAAGTGGGAATTTCAGGCGATTGAAATCAACCTGCGGAAGGGCGGCACAACCCATCCCTTCATGACGCTAAAATTGCTGACTGGCGGACGCTACGATCGCCCCACTGGACAGTTTTATAACCAGCAGGGCATACCGAAATACTACATTGCCACCGACAACCTGCAAAAAGATCGCTATCGAGGACTGCTGCCCAGCGACCTGATGGACATCATCGCCCACCATCGCCTGCACTTTAACAGCATCACCGAGACGGGCACTGTCTTTCACCTGATGGGCTGCCTCTCAGAATTTGGCAAGGTGGGCTTGACCAGCATCGGTAACTCCCCCCAGCAGGCGGAAGACATTTACAATCGGGTCATTCAAGCCCTCGACTCAGAAACCACTGAGCAAACTAGCTATTCTGGTCATCACTCAACCCCGATGCTGCCAATCCAGTGGAATGGGAGAGGCGAGGGATAAGCGATCGCCCCTCAACTCCCATAATCCTGAAGCGCCTTCACATCCAAAGGTTGAGACTGGAGCGAACGGATTGCCGACGCAGTGGCTTTGGCTCCGGCGATCGTGGTGATCGTGGGAATTTTGTAAGCCAGAGCGGTGCGGCGAATCAGGCGATCGTCTAGCTGAGCGGCTTCCCCGGCAGGCGTGTTGAGAATAAGCTGAATCTTTTGATTCTTAATCCAGTCCAACACATGGGGACGGCCTTCGTGCAGCTTTAGCACTAGCTCTACGTCTAGCCCGTGTTCTTGTAAAGTTTGACGAGTGCCTGCGGTAGCGACGACCTCTAAGCCCAGTTCCATTAGATCACGGACGACAGGAACTGCTGCAATTTTATCGCGATCGTTCATCGAGACAAAAACGGTGCCGCTCAGAGGAATACGCTGACCTGCGCCCAGTTCAGCTTTGGCAAAGGCTTTACCAAAGTCGGTATCGATGCCCATGACTTCACCTGTCGATCGCATTTCTGGTCCGAGAATAGTGTCGGTACCTGGAAATTTCTCAAAGGGCAGGACGGCTTCTTTAACCGACAGATGTTTGGGAATCACTTCCTCGGTAAAACCTAAAGATTCCAGGGTTTCACCTGCCATCACCTGCACGGCAATTTTAGCCAACGGTACGCCGATCGCCTTTGAGACAAAGGGAACGGTGCGAGAGGCGCGGGGGTTGGCTTCCAGGATGTAAACCTGTTCACCCTGCACAGCAAACTGAATGTTCATTAAGCCAATTACCTTGAGAGCTTTGGCTAATTGGACGGTCCAGGTGCGAATCGTGTTGAGGGCAACGGGTGCAAGTGAAATCGTGGGAATCGAGCAGGCCGAGTCGCCAGAGTGGATGCCCGCCTGCTCAATATGCTCCATTACGCCGCCGATCACGACCTCTCCGGTTTGGTCGGCGATCGCATCTACGTCTACCTCGATCGCATTCTCCAAAAATCGGTCAATCAAGATGGGGTGATCTGGCTCAACCTGCACCGCGTAGGTCATGTAGCGTTCCAGGTCAGCATCAGAATACACAATTTCCATTGCCCGACCACCCAGCACGTAGCTAGGACGCACGACTACCGGGTAGTTAATTTGCTGGGCAATGCGGAGCGCTTCTTCGTAACTACGAGCAAGACCGTTGGGCGGTTGCTCAATCTCTAACTGACGCAGAATTTTCTCAAACCGTTCACGGTCTTCGGCGGTGTCAATTGAATCAGGAGAGGTGCCCCAAATCTTGGTAAGGACAGAGGGTTGCTCCTCGGATGGTTTTTGGGCGATCGCCTCCAGGTAATCCTGCAACGGCACTGCTAATTTCAGCGGTGTTTGTCCACCAAATTGAATGATGATGCTTTCAGGCTGCTCCGCTTCAATCACGTTGAGGACATCTTCTTTGGTAAGCGGCTCAAAATAGAGGCGATCGCTCGTGTCATAATCGGTCGAAACGGTTTCAGGGTTAGAGTTCACCATGATCGTTTCAAACCCTTTGGCACGCAGAGCGTAGGAGGCGTGACAGCAGCAATAGTCAAACTCGATTCCCTGCCCAATTCGGTTTGGCCCACCGCCCAAAATCATCACCTTGCGGCGATCGGAGGGCAGCACTTCAGACTCCATGTTGAGTGTCGTATTGTGGGTTTTAAGCTGATTGGCCAGCGCTTCGTCTAGCGTCAGTGCCTCAAAGCTGCTCTCATAGGTGGAATAATAGTAAGGCGTGAGTGCCTCAAATTCAGCGGCGCAGGTGTCTACGGTTTTGTAAACCGGGATCACGCCAAGCTGCTGACGATAGGCGCGAACTTCGTCCTCAGTGGTTTTGGTGGCGTAGGACATCTGGCGATCGCTAAAGCCTTGCTGCTTGACTGCCTGAAGCTGCTCTTTGGTGAGACTTTGCAAGGGCGATCGCTTGAGAAATTTCTCCGTCTCCAACAGTTCTTGCAGCTTGTCGAGAAACCAGGGATCAATATTGGTTAGCTCATAGATCTCTTCAACACTCATGCCCATTTGCATCGCATGGCGCACGGTGAAGATGCGATCGGGGTTGGGAGTCCGCAGTCCGGCACGAATTTGCTCCAGGCTCGGCAGCTTCTCGGCGCGATCGCACCCCCATCCGGCTCGACCTGTTTCCAGCGATCGCACAGCTTTTTGGAACGATTCCTGGAAGGTGCGCCCGATCGCCATCGCTTCCCCCACCGACTTCATTTGCGTCGTCAAGACAGGATTGGAGCCAGGGAATTTTTCAAAGGCAAAGCGAGGGATTTTGGTGACAACATAATCGATCGTTGGCTCAAAGCTAGCAGGCGTTTTGCGGGTAATATCATTGGGGATTTCGTCTAGCGAATAGCCCACTGCTAGCTTTGCCGCAATTTTGGCGATCGGGAATCCGGTTGCCTTTGACGCAAGGGCAGAACTGCGCGACACACGCGGGTTCATCTCAATCACGATCACTTCGCCCGTAACCGGATTCACGGCAAACTGAATATTCGAGCCGCCCGTTTCTACGCCAATTTCACGAATGATCTTAATTGAGGCATCCCGCAGCCGCTGATATTCCTTGTCGGTCAGAGTTTGCGCTGGGGCAACGGTAATTGAGTCGCCCGTGTGAATGCCCATTGGGTCAAGGTTTTCGATTGAGCAGATGATCACCACGTTGTCTGCCAGGTCGCGCATCACCTCTAGCTCATATTCCTTCCAACCGAGAAGAGACTGTTCGATCAGAATTTGCGAAACGGGGCTGGCATCCAGACCAGACTGGGAAATTTCCTCAAATTCTTCCTGGTTGTAGGCAATGCCGCCACCAGAGCCGCCCATTGTGAAGGCCGGACGAATGATCAGGGGGTAGGTGCCGATTTCAAGGGCGATCGCCTTTGCCTCAGCCATCGTCTCAGCCAATCCAGACGGACAAACTCCAACCCCAATCCGCCCCATCGCTTCCTTAAATAGCTTGCGGTCTTCTGCCATCTCGATTGCAGGCAGCTTTGCCCCGATTAGCTCAACCTTATATTTGTCTAAAACACCTGTTTTTGCCAGCGTCACCGCTAAATTGAGCGCTGTTTGTCCGCCCATCGTGGGCAGCAGCGCATCGGGACGCTCTTTGGCAATTACTTTTTCTAACAGGTCGGGTGTGAGCGGCTCAATGTAAGTTCGGTTAGCCGTCTCTGGGTCAGTCATAATTGTGGCTGGGTTTGAATTTACCAGCACAACTTCATAGTCCTCATCTCTTAAGGCTTTACAGGCTTGGGTTCCAGAATAATCAAACTCACAGGCTTGCCCAATCACAATCGGGCCAGAGCCAATTAATAGAATTTTGTGTAAGTCGTTACGGCGTGGCATAGGGGCACCAGAAAGGTCATGGCTGGTAAATCCCACTTATTGTAGAGGTTTTCAACTCAATCGTTTTGAATCAGATGATTCAAGTTTTTTGACTAAGCTAGAAAAATGGAGACTGCAACGTTGCAAATCTCTGCTATTATCGGGTTCGCAAGCTTTTGAGGAGGCTGAAACCATGCCAATGGCGGTCGGCGTGATTCAAACAGATGGATTTCCGGCAGTGCTAGCCGCAGCCGACGCAATGGTTAAGGCGGCGCGGGTTACGCTGGTTTACTATGGCTTGGCAGAGCGGGCACAGTTTATTGTGGCAATTCGAGGCAGCATTTCTGAGGTAAAGCCTGCGATCGCCGCTGGAGTCGAAGCTGGAAATAAGGTTAAAGATGGTCTTGTACTTTCCCACTACATCGTGCCAAATCCACCTGAAAACATTGAATCCGTTTTGCCGATCGCCTTTACCGATGAAGTCGAGCAGTTCCGCGTTTAACCCGCTCAGGCAAAGCTGAAACGAATCGCTTCACCTCAGCAATTTCAGAGCGAAGGCTCGTACAATTAATCTTGAATTACAGTCATTCATTTACGTATTTACGAGGAAGGGATCAGCGATGCCAGTTGCGGTTGGGTCACTAGAAACAAAAGGCTTTCCGGCGGTGCTTGCAGCGGCAGACGCAATGGTGAAAGCGGGGCGGGTCACGCTAGTCGGCTATCTTCGAGCCGGAAGCGCTCGGTTTACAATTAACATTCGGGGTGATGTGTCTGAGGTCAAAGCCGCAATGGACGCAGGTATCGTAGCCGCAGAACAGTGCTACGGCGGTACGTTGGAGTCTTGGGTAATCATTCCCCGCCCCCACGAAAACGTAGAAGGAGTACTACCAATTGCCTTCACAGATGCAGTTGCCCAATTCCGTGATTCCGTTGAGCAGCCCAGACGACTTCCTGGCAACGGCGGACTGAGAACTCAGTAGCTCAATAAAAGTGAATTTCTCGTTCCTGGCTTTTAGCCGGGAACGTAGTTCTGGAGGCTCTGCCTCCATTCGCAGCCAGAGCTAGAGCAAAAGGATGAAGGATGAAGGATGAGGGATGAGGGATGAGGGATGAGGGATGAATTGCAATTTGGGCTGGAAACAGCATTGGCAATCCAGCTTTGCCCTAATTATCTCTTCAACTGCTATGGAGGAGGCAGAGCCTCGAAACAGCATTTCCCGGCAAACCCTGGAAACGAGTTGCCTTGAAGTTTCTTAGGCAGTTTGAGGAATCATGCAGGGGGCATAGCGCTTCAGCGTATCCAGAAAGGCAAATACGCCCGGTGGATGCAGCGCTTCTGCCAGCATTGCGATGCCAATGACCCGCTCTAGAGGAACGGGGAGACTGTAAGTTTTAATCCCTGGTGGCAGGGGTTCAGCAGCAAGACGCGGCAGGATGGTGGCCCCTAAGCCCTGCATTACCATACTGACAATCGTTGAATCTTCGGAAACTACATAGGCAGGCTTGAGCGATCGCCCAAACTTAGCGCAGTGACGATAGGCCATACCACCACAGCTTTCTGTTTCAGGATGCAAAATCAGCGGGTAGGAAGTTAGCTTTTCCCAGGTGAGCGATCCGTCAGGCAGTTCCAGCTTAGGCGACACCAGCACAATGTATTCGTCGCGCATTAGCTCCCACGTTTCAAACTCTCTGGAGGTGGGCAGATAGGTAAAGCCAATATCGGCTAAGCCTTCGCGCAACGCCTGATCGACTCCTCCAAAGTCTTGATGTTCGGTAATGGAGATGGCGATCGCCGGATAGTCTTGATGAAACTGAGCAATTATCCCCGGCAGAATGTGCGTTGCTACGCTGCGAAATGAAGCAATGCGAACCTGCCCACCCCGCAACCCCTTAGACAGATTTGCCTCTTTGCTAATCTGCTCTAACATCTG
The DNA here is from genome assembly GCA_012031415.1 of Leptolyngbyaceae cyanobacterium SM1_4_3. Taxonomy (GTDB): domain Bacteria; phylum Cyanobacteriota; class Cyanobacteriia; order Elainellales; family Elainellaceae; genus JAAUTN01. Next base: position 9,838 of record JAAUTN010000249.1, read on the forward strand.
CATCACCTGACGGGCATATTGGATAATTTGCTGACCCACAGGAGTCAGGTTTGCGCCGTGACGACCCCGCGACAGCAGCACTACGCCTAGCTCTGACTCCAGGGTGGCGATCGCATGGCTCACCGCAGACTGAGAAACATCGAGGTACAGCGCTGCTTCACTAAAATTGCCGTGATCGGCGACTGCAATCAAGGCGCGTAACTGGGACAGCTTAATTCCATCGCGACTGACATCTCTCATCGGAAACCATCCTGGACGCAACTGAATTCACAACTCGAACGGCACAGCCTGCCAAAGCTACCGCCAAAACCTATACGGAATCTTCACTGTGGACAGCTTAAAGGTGCATTGATAAAGGGACATCAATTTTGTTCATGAATACTATTCAATACACCTTTTGATTCTATGAAGGGAAATCATTAGATTAAATTTAGAAGAAAGCACTTGAATAAATGCCACGGCCTTCTAAATCGCAAATCTGCCGCCTAAAAGGAGGAACGCATGGAGAATTACGCAAATCTTAGCAGCAGAGAAATAAGCTAGTCAACAATTGATTTGCGCTCTAAAAGCACGTCTGTAAAGTCTAAAGTTATGTCTACTTTAGACCATGTTTCAAGCTGTCTGATTAGTGTAATATCTGGCAGTCTCGAAGTACAGATCTGGCAAGCTCAAGGTCGTTCTGGTGATATTTACTGGAGAGTATATGGCCCAGCCGCCATCTATCGTAGCAGTACGTATTTAGAAGCAGAAGCAAGACTCTGACTAGAACAGCGCTATTCTAAATAAAAAATAAACTTGCAGTTCAACTTTAAATTAAAGGCAGAATAAATGCAAAGCTAGAGTTCATTTAATTTATAAGAAAATGAACCCGAATCTGTATG
>JAAUTN010000250.1 GCA_012031415.1 Leptolyngbyaceae cyanobacterium SM1_4_3
AGTCATTTAATTGCTGCTCGGCTGCCCCAAACTCATCTAAACCAGTCTCTTGACTAGAATCCCCTGATGGCCTTGAAAAGTTTGGATTAGGTTCCTGTAGCAGCCAAGCCAGCAAGTTTTTATGGCTTCTGTATCCCTATTCATCGGTTGATGCACCTGCTCCGGATACTAAATTATTTCGTATTTCCCAAGCTTGCTCTAATAGTTTCGACCATTGTTTCTGAACCTGTGTGGCAGTGCAACCCAAAGCTTGAGCGATCGCCCCATCAGCCAACTTTTTTTGCTTTAAGCGCAAAAGCTCAAGCTGTTGTGAGGTAATTCTATCCTGGAGCAATTGCCACTGATGTGGCGTTAAACCAAAGTTACGTTCTAGGTCGGCTTCTAGCCATTGATGCACCAGTTCCCAGTGATGCGAAAGCGCAAACCGAATCAGGTGATACTTAAACCGCTGCTGAAGATAATCTCGCTGGCGGGGTGTGAGCTTGAGAATTGCCTCAATTTCATTCGCGGGCAAATCTTGTAGTCTCAGCGCAAAGTAGTCTGCACAGTCGGTCTGCTGCCGCTCTTCCAGGTAGTTCATCAATTCTGCAATGACTGCATGACGCAGTACATCTTCCGCTGGTTCAGGTTCTTGAGCCACCATTTGCTCTCGCACCTGCTGCACCGAAGCCGTTCCCCAGCCCCGCTCGTTTTCGCCAGACATTCCTTCGGCAGCTTGCTCCATATCCACAGAGGTTTCGGGCGGCTGCTGCTGCGAGAAGGTCTGGGCCCGCAGAATGATTAACTGTTGACTGCGACGACCCGGTAGGGGAATGCGCCGTTTGCCATAGCGCTCGGTGAAAGCCATGTATTCAGACAGTTCTAGGAGCGATCGCGGCCGATAGGTCGCGGGCATCTGGTTTTCTCGTCGAAACGCGTTCAGTGCCTCGATATAGAAACCCTGGAGGAAGTCTTCAATCAGCGTTAGCCGAGCCTGATAGCTAGACTGCACCTGGGGTGGGGTAATGTAGCGGTAAATGACTGCGCTCAGGGTGCTGTGCAGTTCTACCCTTCCCCGCTGGGAGCCTAGCTGGTAGTACTTCAAACATTGCTTCGAGCGATGTCGAGCTAATGTGACTGACCAGGTTTCTACTTCTCCAGAGGCTTGAATACGCCTACTCTCTGAACAAATGCGGGTGACTTCCCCCGTGAGCCGGGTGGCAACATCTCGACAGTTCTGCTCAGACGCTTGAGTGGACTGTTTTAATTCATCAAACAGTAGGTTAAAAATCGCCTCCACGCTCTAGACGTTCTCCCCCTGACGGTAAATTGCTACAAAGAAGCTAACACAATCAAACGCGATCGCCACTATATCTGATCCCCCTTATTTGCCAGAATCCGGACTAAATGAAGCATTTTGTGGCACTTAATTCTGCCTTGCAAGCCGTTGGCAAGGATTAATCAGCCGTTGCAAGTATAGACTACTCCAACTTTTTTTGACGGAAATAGCCTATGGGAGGATGTGTTTGAATAACCAAGATGCACTTGTAGAAAGGCGATCGCTTCTAACTGAATCAGTCTAGACTGGGAAAGCAGGAGCCTTTTGCCGTCATTATGGACTTAGACCAGCAGCTTCAAGAACTGATCGATCATGCCCCCGCCGATGGCACCACTCCGGGAATCGTTCAGACTATTGCACCTGCACTCAAGCTGATTGCAGCCCAGCTTAAGCACCTCGAATATTACGTTCTGCAAACTCTTGACCAGGGCTGGGTGATGACGACATTGAGCAATCGCAATCAGCCCAATGTTGAGAAAAATGTCATCTACGCTTTCCCAACTCTGAAGGATGCGGCTTCTGGTCCCAATTCACCTAAAAATCCAGAGGTGATTGTGATTCCCGTTCCCGTGACGCATATTTTGTTTCAGATGATCGCCATGAAGTTGGCAGATAGCGTCGTCTTTTTTGACACTCCCGGCAATCTGGCTAGCGGTGTTGAGGTGAAGCGGACAGACCTGCAAAATGTGATTCAGTTACAGTTGCAGCAGTCTCAAGCTGCCCCTCAAGTACCTCCTGACATTGCCTAGCTAGCCTGTTCTACATCCTAATGGAACGGCAATCCGAAGTATGTGCGCTTGCTAACTCTGTGTATAAAGGTTTTGAAGGCTGAACACTCCAGACTGATAAAAGCAAGTCTGAGGTGGTTGGAGATATATAAAATCCTCGAATTACTTATTCATATATAGATGTGAGAGTTACAAGCAGAGATGACCAAAGTTCAGGATGAATCCAAATTCTCAGAAGAGTTTCTTAGGGAAGTCTACATATCAATTTTTGGGAAAGAGCCACCAGATACTTGGTTTGAGGAGACAGACTACCGCTCGTTAGCCGAGTTGTTCGAGATCGAAAACTTAGAAACAGATCTCGGTCTTCCCAAAGGCTTTTTTTTAGAACTACTTAATGAAGATGACTGGTCTTTCATCATCAAGTTACACGCTTTGATTGAGGCATCCTTCACACATTTACTTGTTCAGCATTTTAACCAACCGTCATTAGAGAAAATATTCTCTCTTCTTGCGTTAAGTGATCTTCGCACAGGAAAGTTAGCTTTCGCAAAATCTCTAGAGCTTGTTGACACTGATATAGAATGCTTTGTTCGGAAGATGTCTGAGATGCGGAATGCTTTTGTTCATAATGTTACCAACGTAAATATCCACATTAAGGATTTTTTGGCTGGCTTTGATAAGAATAAAAGAAAAGAGTACAAAACAGGCTTCTTATTTGGATATAAAGACAAACAGAATATTCAATTAAGGCAGAATAAAGATACGTATGATGTGAAGAGGATAATTCAGCTTTTTAGTGTCGCAACTTTTGACGAAGTTCCAAAACTATCTATTTGGTTTGGTTCCTTAGTCTGTTTGAGACAAATCTATAGTCACGTAATACTTGCTCAAATTCGTGTACAAAAGCAGGATTTAAATGAGCAAATAACTACCTTGTTAGAAAATGCCATCGTAACACCTCAGCTACTTGAAGAAGATGATCATCAAGAAGATTGAACTTGAATCCTTGATGTTTTGGAAGTACTTAGAGGAAGATTGAGGGTTGCTTTTTAACGCAATGAGAAATCAATTGACTCTAAATTAGAGACTACTAGTGTTTATCAGTTTCGATCATTATCCCATCAATGCAATGACTATTCGACCTTTCCACCTTGCTTTTCCCGTCAAAGATCTAGAAGCAACTAGAGCCTTTTATGAGCAGGTTTTGGGTTGCACCATTGGCAGAACTTCTGACCAGTGGATTGACTTTAACCTATTTGGTCATCAGGTGACTGCTCATCTCAGCCCTGACGAAGTGAGGGACGCTCAGGCAAATCAGGTTGATAACAAGAATGTGCCCGTGCGCCACTGGGGTGTAATTCTGGAGATGGAGCAGTGGCAGGAATTAGCTGAACGTCTGAAACAGCAAAAAATTCAGTTTGTGATTGAACCCTACGTTCGATTTAAGGGAGAAGTTGGAGAGCAAGCTACCTTGTTTTTCCTTGACCCTAGTGGTAATGCGCTGGAGTTCAAAGCCTTTCAGCACGACGAATCAATTTTTGCTTCCTAAAAATTTAGGAGGTGCTAGGCTGTCCTCATTTTGGCGATCGCTCTAACCATCCATTCAAATCAGCCTGGGTTATGAAGTTCAGCAATGCTTCTCCCAATTCTTCTAGTTGAGTCAGGCTGAGCGCTTCAATTTGCAATTTTGCTGTAGCTGAGATCTCACCTACTTTTCGAGTGAGTTGGCGCAGGATGAGCGATCGTGCTTCTTCTAATCTTTCCTCTTGGCGCACTTCCTCGCGTGCTTCCTCTCGTAGTTCCTGATAGATGACGGACTCTTGCATCAGTTCTCTCCGCAACACTCGCTGAATTACCTGCTTGTCCAATACTAGCCCGGACAATATACCACTGGCGGCAGCCAGGTTGCTCTGCTGCTGTCTGTCTGGAAGGGCATCAATTGCCTGTGCTACTTTCCCTAAAATGGCTGCGCGATCGCTCGTCTGACTCAACACTGCGTAAGGTAATAGCCCAGGACGTTGAAGAAAAATCTCGGTGGGCTGCTCCCACAACCGCACTACGCCAAAATGCTTGTAATTGTTGGGTTTCTGAAAATCCTGACTGCCTGTGGAGCAGGCATCTTGCCTGCTTTAATTTGGACGGGCAAGATGCCCATCCCACAAGGAATTTTGGGAAAGTTGCAGGTAGTGTTGTTCAAATTCTTTAGGTCAGAATCGCTCCACCCATGAGGCGACGATAGCGATAGGTCAGTTCGGCTTTCATTAGTGACCAGCGATCCAACGTCGGATCTTTTTCAATCACTTTTTCGGCGGCTTCTCTGGCGAGTTCTAGCACTTGCTGGTCTTCGACTAGGCTAGCCAGGGCAAAATCGGGTAAACCAGATTGGCGAGTACCCAGCACTTCACCGGGGCCGCGAAAGCGCATATCCATTTCGGAGATAAAGAAACCATCCTGGGATTGCTCCAGCACTTTGAGCCGCTGACGCGCCGTTTCGTTTTTAGAACTGCTCATCAGCAGGCAAAAGGACTGGGCTGCTCCTCGTCCAACCCGCCCCCGCAGTTGGTGCAGTTGGGAAAGTCCAAACCGCTCGGCGTGTTCGATCAGCATTACGGTGGCATTGGGCACGTCCACACCAACCTCTACAACGGTGGTAGACACCAAAATTTGGCTCTGGTTCTCACGAAATTGATTAATTGCTTCGTCCTTTTCTGCGGAAGTCATGCGTCCATGCAGCAGTCCGACCTGAAAATCGGGGAAGATGGCTTCCTGGAGGTGCTGATGTTCGTCGATCGCAGAGCGCAAGTCTAGCTTTTCAGATTCCTCAACTAGCGGCAGCACGATGTAAACCTGTCTACTCTGGGCAATTTCTCGGCGGATCAGGTCGTAGGCGTGGGAGCGATCGCCCCCTCCCAACACCGTCGTCTGAATCGCCTTACGTCCCGGCGGCAGTTCGTCAATTTGGCTCACATCCAAATCACCGTGCATCGTCAGCGCCAACGTGCGAGGAATTGGAGTCGCCGTCATTGTTAACACGTGCGGATGGTCGCCCTTTTGCTGAAGCCTGGCCCGCTGCTGCACCCCAAATCGATGCTGTTCATCAATCACAACCAGTCCAAGCCGCTGAAACTTTACCGGATCTTCAATTAGCGCGTGAGTGCCGACTAATAGCGGCAGTGCGCCAGTTTCTAGATCTGCGTGAATTTGTTTGCGTTTAGCGGTTCTGGTAGAGCCAGTCAGCAGTTCTACGGGCAGGTGCAGGAGATTAAACCAACTGACTAACTTGCGGTAGTGCTGCTCTGCCAAAACTTCGGTGGGAGCCATCAGCGCTGCCTGGAAGCCGGACTGAATTGCCGCCAAAATTGCTACCACTGCCACCACCGTTTTGCCGGAGCCAACATCACCCTGCACCAGACGATTCATGGGGGCAGGCTTTTGCAGATCGTTGAGAATGTCGTTGACCACGCGCTGCTGGGCATCGGTAAAGGTAAAGGGCAAAACCTGGTAGAAGTTGTCAATTAGCTTACCCGTCGGCGCAAGGATGGCGGTAGTTTGCTCCTGGCGCTGATTCATTCGGCGTTTGAGCAGCCCCAGTTGCAGGTAAAAGAATTCGTCAAAGACGAGACGGCGACGGGCAGCGTCCAGAGCTTCACCGCTGGGGGGGAAGTGGATGTGGGCGATCGCCTCCTGCACCCCAATTAGCCCATACTTCTCACGCAGTGCCTCTGGCAGCGGGTCTTGCAGATTTGCTGCTGCTGGAATTGCTGCAACTACGGCTCGTCTGACCAGATCTGCGGCAACTCCTTCGGTCAACGTGTAAACGGGGACAACTCGCCCCACTTTCATCGACTCGATGGAACTGCCTGCATGGTCGATCACCTCAATCTGCGGATCGTCTAGCGTCACGCCGTACTTGTTTTTCTTTACCAGCCCAGATGCGGCAACCACCGCACTGGGGGGATACATTCGCTTTTGCTGCTCTTGCCAGCCGCGATTGCGATAGCGAGTTCCGGCAAAAAATTTGCTGAGCTTAATCTGACCCGTGTGGTCGCGCACGATTAGCTCAAAAATGGTCAGTTTGGCATTGCGCGGACTGTTGAAACAGGTGCAGCGCTTCACCGTGCCAACCAGCGTTACCGTTTCGCCCTCTGCCGCATCTCGGATATTCACCTGACGGGCATAGTTAATGTGGTCACGCGGGTAATAGTAGAGCAAATCCCGCACGGTAAAAATTCCCAGCTTTGCTAGGCGCTCACTATTTTTTGCGCCAATTCCCGGCAGATAGGTAATCGCCTGGTCAAGCTCAATTTTTGTCCTGGACTCGACTAGCGGAGCCGTGCGAGGTAGCTTAGTTTTCGTCTGAGTTGCTTGAGAAATTCCTGAGCCAGAAGAATTTGAGTTTTGAGAACCCCCTTCTGAACCCTCTTCCCCATTCCTCAATCCCTGATCCCCACTCCCTTCTAATTCTCGCCGCACCTGATACAGCGTTCGTCTTGTGTCCGCAACTAAATGCTGGCGCTGGGCAAAGGAGAGGTCTGAATAGCTGTCAAAGCGGGCGGCGATCGCCCGCAACTTTTCCTGTTCAGCTAGGGGCAATTCTGCGGGCGGTTGGTTTAAGCTGAGACTGAGGAACTCGCTAAAGCGATACTGGTTGCCCATCAGGTCATTGAAGCCTCGTTCAGCTTCAACGGATAAAGCTTTTTGCAATCGCAGCCAATCCATTTGTGCAATGCTTCCTCAAATGCAGTTATTCCTCAAACCAGCTTGATCTCCAGGCATCTTCAGCTTCGGCGATCGCCAATTCTTCCTGTTTTTTCTGATATTGTCGCCCTAATTGCACCAACCGAACCAGAAGGCTACGAACTTTGCTGCGCCAGGTTGAAAGGGTCGCATCGCTGAACTCAATCTCTGACAGCCGCAATTGAATCGCAATGATGTGCGTAATCGCAGATTCATCCTCATCCTCGTCCTCATCTTCCGTCTCTACCAGCAGGTTCATCAAGTTGGGCGGCCCGGAAACGGGTTCTGTCGCCAGCCCTGACTTAGCAGCCACTTCCAAAACGGGTTCAGGTAATTTGTCAGGCAAAACAGAGGCTTTCTGAAGCAGGCGATTTGCGGCGTGAGAAAGGGTTTGCAGCATTTCTTCGATGCCCTCTTCGATCCGCTCTTCCCAGTAAGCAAGTGCCTCTGGGCTATCCAAAAGCTCAATTGTTGCAGTCGGGTTTTTCTCTTCGGCAATCGGTGATTCCTCTGTAGAAGCAGGCGATGAGTCTGGTGACACATAAGCCTGAAATTCGATCTGCTCCACTAAGTCCTTCTCCAAAGGCGGTTCTGACGCTTCAAACCCTGAAGGCTGAGATTCTAAAGTCTGAAGTTCTGGAGCTTGGAATTCTAAAGTTTGAAATCCTGGATCTTGGAATCCTGACGCTGACGCTTGAGCATTGTCAGGTGTGTCTGTTGCTTCTGCCTTAGAAGATTTCACAGCATCAACTTCATCTTCATCCTCGTCATCGACAGAAGCAACTTCCAGATAGGCAACCTCAATTAGCTCAATCAGTTGAACTTGGGCTTGCCGAACTAGCTTTTGCAGCGATTGCTGGAGGTTTTGCCGCTGGCTAAAGGACAGTTCCAAAAATCGCTCAGGATAGCCCTTCGTGCAAATGTGATAGCTAGCCAGAATCAACTGCTGGCGCACAGATTGCCCCAGGTTAGTGAGATATTGGTGATAGGTGTCGTCAAATTCTTGGGCAAGTGCCTTCACCATCACCTCTAAAGCAGCAATATCTTGTTCAATCCGTTCAACTGCTCCTGCCATAGCCCTAAGCTCTCAAACCGATTTCATTAAAGACTATAAAAAAGACAGGTCGCTGATGTTGCTAGACCTGCCCTTTGTCAATTCAAGTTGGGGATTCAAGCTTGAATCCCCAACCCAAAATTACTCATATTTAAGGAGGCGAGATCTGCGACTTCTCAAAGAAGTCGCAGATCTGAGCGCTGCATTTTTTTGCATTAAGCAGTACCCGTTTGAGCAGCAACTTCAGCCGCGAAGTCGTCCTCTTCTTTTTCAATCCCTTCGCCTAAGACAAAGCGAGAAAAACGGCGCACCTGAATGTTTTCCCCAAGCTGAGCAACATTCTGCTTAACTAGCTCTTCCACCGTGATGCTCTGGTCTTTGATATAGGGCTGATCTAGTAGGGAGAGTTCCTTCAAGCGCTTTTCAATTCGCCCCTGGACAATTTTTTCGCGAATGTTGACTGGCTTGTTGGATAGGTCATCTCTGCCCATCTCGATCTCTTTTTCCTTTTCCGCAATTTCGGAGGGAATATCGCTGACTTTGACGTACTCGACGTTAGGAGTAGCGGCAATTTGCATTGCGATGTTTTGCACCAGTTCCTTAAAAGCTTGGTTTCGAGCCACGAAGTCTGTCTGACAGTTGACCTCTACCAGAACGCCGACTCGCCCTCCAGTGTGGATGTAGCTGCCGACTAACCCTTCTGCGGCAACCTTTCCGGCTTTCTTTTCAGCGGAGGTGATGCCCTTTTGTCGGAGCCATTCCGCTGCTTTGGTCATGTCGCCCCCGGATTCTTGAAGGGCTTTTTTGCAGTCCATCATGCCTGCGCCCGTCTTTTCGCGCAGTTCCTTGACGATTTTTGCAGATATCTCCGCCATTGTGCTTAGATCCCTCTACTTACATGAGCTAGCGCTAGTCTTCCGATTCTTCTTCATCTTCGTCGTCAGGGAAGTCACTATCGTCGTATTCGTAGTCTCCCTCGGCACCTTCGTAATCTTCAAAGTCCTCCTCGGCTTCTAGCTGACCGTGACGACCTTCATAGATTGCATCGGCTAATCGACCTACTATTAGCTTAATCGACCGGATTGCATCATCGTTAGCAGGAATTGGAATATCTACAACATCTGGGTCGCAATTTGTGTCTAACAGCGAGACGATGGGAATTCCTAGCTTTTCGCATTCCTGGACGGCGTTGTATTCCCGCTTTTGGTCAACAATCAGCACAATATCCGGAACTTTTCGCATCGCCTTGATGCCGCCCAGGTATTTTTGCAGTTTCTCCAGTTCTCGACGCAGAACGGATGCTTCCTTCTTAGGCAAAAGATCCAGCGCTCCAGTTTCCTGGCGACGCTCCAAATCCTTGAGTCGATCGACACGAGTTTTGATGGTCATCCAGTTGGTGAGCATTCCGCCCAGCCAACGCTGATTGACATAGTAGGAACCGCAGCGGGCAGCTTCTTGAGCGACGATTCCGGCTGCTTGGCGCTTTGTCCCCACAAATAGGACCTTCTTACCTTGCTCGGAGGCAGAGCGCATATAGCTGTAAGCCTCTTCCATCAACTGGGCAGTTTGTACCAAGTCGATGATATGAACCCCATTTCGTGCCGTGTAGATGTAGGGCGACATCTTGGGATTCCAACGGCGGGTTTGATGCCCAAAGTGAACTCCAGACTCCAATAGCTGAGCCAAAGAAACGACTGGCATAAGTTTTCCGAACTCCTTTCGGGTTATTCCTCCATCTGGGAGCATTTCTAAAAGTTAGAAACACCCGAAAGCCCAGATGTGCGAATTTAAACAACTTATCTAGGGTAGCACAGAGGAAGCGTTGGAGCGATCGCCCTTCAACAAAATCAGTTCAACTCTGGCAACTCCACTTTCTGCATATTTTCCCCGTAGGGCAAGTCAAGCAGTTTGCAGATCAGGGGGGCGATCGCCAACTGTGACAATCCATCCAGGTAAATGCCAGGAATAAAGCGATCGCCCACGCAGAACAGCGGCACATCGCGGACATCGGCTGTAATGCCACCGTGCTGTCCATCTGTATTCATGCCGTGATCAGCAGTAATCAAAATTTGGTAGCCTGCGGCAATCCAGCGGGGCAGACATTGGGCGAGAAGACTGTCAGTGGCGATCGCCTTGCCGCGATATTGCTTAGAATCTGAGCCAAAGCAGTGTCCGGTGTAGTCAAGTCCCATCGGGTGAACGAGCATAAAGTCTGGCTGCCACTGGCGCAGCACCTCCGCATCGGCGAACAGGTGCGAGTCGGGGTAAGCGTCGTCAAAGTAGAATTTGCCGTGCTGAATGGGAAGGGAATCGTTGTGCTGTTCGCGATCGCCAAACCAATCAAAGGGAGCGCGATTATAAAGTTCGCTAAACCAGTGATAGGCTGCCGCTGCGGTCGTGAGTCCCCGATCCGTTGCTAGGTGAAACAAGCTGACTTGATTGGAAAGCCGAGTCACCTCATTTGCCGTAATTCCGTTCACCGAAACGGGAGTGCCAGTCAGCAAAACTTCATAGAGGGGGCGAGACAGGGTGGGCAGTTCTGCTTGAACGCGGTAAAAACTAGCCTGATTCGTTTCAACAAGATGTCCCAGAAAGCCCATTGACGCTTGAGCTACATCAAACCGCAGCCCATCCAGCACAACCAAAATTATTTTGTCATATAAGTTAGAAAATCTGTTCTGTAATCCCAAAAACCGTAGGGGCGTGGCATTCGGGCAAGAATCTTCGGTTTATTCCAGGGTCTACCTGCCGAATGCTACGCCCTTAGGATGGCGGATTTATTAATGTGTAATTCGCCTGTGTAGGGACATGGCAATGCCATGTCCCTACACAGGCCGATCGCTACCGTTCAA
>JAAUTN010000251.1 GCA_012031415.1 Leptolyngbyaceae cyanobacterium SM1_4_3
AGAATCTACCGTAGAACAGACATTTGAGAAAATCAAAGATAGTGAAGTTAAAGTCAAACTTAAGGAAAAAGGGCGTTGCTGAATGTGGGTCATGATTTGCCTGTTCCGGGGACTCCTGTAGGGGCGAACGGCCGTTCGCCCCTACGAGAATTCATTCCTTCAATCAGCAACGCCGGAAAAATAAGGCGTAGGATGCGTTACGCTTCGCTAACGCATTGTCTCTGAAAAGCGATGCGTTACGGCTAACGCCTAACACATCCTACAAATCTACCGTACACCCACAAGTCGGTACACACGGTAAGACAGAAGTATGGGGAACAGCCTGATGCTGTTCCCCAACAGTCATACAAACCTGTAGAGAATAAAATCAATTTAGAATGCAGATGCATTCCGTGCGGCAAATTGAGAAACTGTGGGATAAGAAGGTGTATGCGCTACTTACCCCTTCCAACCAAACGCTTACGTGTCCAGGTTTGCCCGACGAGCATCGTCAAACCGCTCATTCAGTCCACCTGCAACATTCTTCAGCTGATCCTCTGAAAGCTCTCCTTCAGGCTGAAGTCCTTTATCCAAATTTTCCAGACGGGCCTGATCAAACCGCTCATTCAGTCCACCAGACACACCTTCCAATTGTGTATCGGAAAGCTGCTCTTCTTTCTTAGAATCTTGCTCACTCATTAGGTTATGTCCTCCAGTTAGAGAATGATGGGTAAGAGTTGAAGTAGTTAGACCTCACTCATCACTTCTTTAGAGTAGCCCGAAATTCATCTCCACCAAAGGCCTGTATGTTGGATAAAAGTTGGGTAAAAGTGGGATAAAAGTTGGCAGAAGCTTGAATCGGCTTTAGCACCCCTAGTTTCTCCAGTTCCGATCCGTAATAATGTGGCTATCTAAACTAGCAGTAATCACATGGCAGAAATCTTACTCAGGGAGTTGAGCAACGCCGACATTAACTGGATGATCGCTGCGGGTCGTCAAGAGCAGGTCACTGCTGGAAAGGTACTTGTCCAGCTTTGTAGAGATCCAGAGGTAATCTACCTATTGCTAGACGGAGCGTTATCTATTGTTATTCCCAAAGCTGAGAGCTTTTCTACCAGTGGCGCGATCGCAGAAGATGACTGTAAAGATCAGGAAGTAACGCAGCTTTCTAGGGGTGAGATTGTTGGCGAAACCTCTCTGTTTGATCTGTGTTTTATGCCAGCGGTTGTCAAAGCCCGTGTAAATTCATTAGTGCTAGCACTTCCTCGACAACGGTTAGTTGAAAAATTAGACCAGGATATTCACTTTAGTACCCACTTCTATCGGGCGATCGCCTGATGCTCTCCGAACGGCTGCGGCAAATCCTGGAGATGCCAGGACAAATCCAAGCCGTTACAGAGCAGCCGATGAAAGAGGCGCTGTTTGTGTTTGGAGAGCTTCGAGATAGTGATGTGGACTGGCTCATTGCTGTGGGTGAAATCAAAAGCCTTGCCCCTAATGAGGTTCTCATTCAGGCAGGCAGACCCGTTGAAGCTCTATATTTTGTTCTGGATGGTCTTTTACTCATCTCCTCTCCCGAAGATCACTACAATCCTCTGATTTTGTGTTTTGAATGTCAGGAGCAGGTTCACGCTGAGAAGGCGATCGCTAACTTAACTCGCGGAGAGATCAGCGGCGCGATTTCCTTTCTGGATTTTCGTCCACCTGCTGCCACCGTTAGAGCGGTCAATCATTCCCTGGTTTTGTCGATTTCTCGTCAGGTACTAGCGACCAAACTCCAACAAGACATGAGTTTTGCCTCTCGTTTTTATCGAGTTCTCGCGTTTCAACTTTCTAATAGTCTGCAAACAGTGATGAGTCGTTTAGGCGGCACTAAAAACACCTACAGCCAGCACCAGGAAATGGACGAAGCCGTTGAATATGAAGATGAACTAGACCTGGATTCATTGCAACAGGTTTCTCAGGGAGCGGCTCGATTTAACTGGATGTTGAAACGGATAGGAGTGATTTGAATTGAACAGTATGAACGATCAGCCCCGAACCACTATTTTTAGAAAAGAGTCCCTGGAACGGCTTTCTTCTCCAGAACAGTTAGACCAATTGATGCAGGTCGTTAGCCCTAAGAGTTGGCTCCCTCTGGCATCTCTGGCTTTTCTGATGATGTTAGCTCTGTCCTGGGGATTTTTTGGACGTATTCCAATTACCGCAGTGGGTAAAGGAGTACTGGTTCACCCGACCCAATCCTCCGATGAACTGGTGGGTGTAACCTATTTTGGCAGCAATCAGGCAAAGCAAATTCAGCCTGGAATGGAGATTATGCTGGTGCCTGATACCCTGGGTGCTGAACAAACTGATGGACTGGTTGCCCAGGTCAAGTCCGTTTCTGAGCCATCTGTCACGACGTTAGATGCGGCTCGTCAGTCCGGAGTTGTGAATCAGGAAAACTCAGTAGAAGTTGTGGCAGAGCTAGAACCCGATCCTCTAACGGCAAGCGGCTATCGCTGGTCTTCTAGAAGGGGCACACGGTTAACCTTGTCTCCTGGAATGAGTGCGATCGCCCGTATCACATTAGCAGAGAAAGCACCTATCACGTTTGTTTTTCCATTTCTTGAGGTTTCTCAGTGATGTTTATCAACCCTTTGGCCCCTCTACAACGGTCACTAAAGGGGCAACGAGTTAAAACGCCCACTGTTTTACAAATGGAAGCGGTTGAGTGTGGGGCGGCAGCGCTGGGAATTGTTTTAAGTTATTACAACCGAATTGTGCCACTGGCAGAGCTACGACAAGCCTGTGGCGTTTCGCGAGATGGTGTAACGGCCGCCAACGTCCTCAAGGCTGCCAGAAACTACGGCATGACTGCCAAAGGCTTTAAGAAATCGATAGAAAGCTTGTCCAGTTTGCGTTTTCCCTATATTGTTTTTTGGCATTTTAATCACTTTCTAGTGGTTGAAGGATTTGGTAAAGACCGAGTTTATCTCAATGATCCAGCCCTTGGACCCAGAACAGTTTCCTACCAGGAATTTGACGAAGGATATACCGGAGTTGTTTTGGTCATGGAACCGGGCGAAGAGTTTCAGCCCGGTGGTCAAAGGCCCAGTCTCATGCTGGCACTGGCAAGTCGCCTCCGCAGTTCAGTTGGGGCATTGCTCTACTGCATTCTGGCAAGCTTTTTACTGGTGGTTCCCAGTTTGGTGATACCTGCCTTTAGCCAAATCTTTGTAGACAATGTGCTGATGGGCAGCAGACCCGACTGGTTGCCCTACCTGCTGTTTGGAATGCTGATCACGGTCGGGCTACAGGCATTGCTCACCCTATTGCAGCTACAGTATTTGCGCGGCTTAAAGATTAAACTGTCGGTGAGCTTATCCAGTCGGTTTGTCTGGCACGTTTTGCGTTTACCCGTCAGCTTTTATGCCCAGCGGTTTGCCGGAGAAATTAGCAACCGAATTCGACTGAATGATGAAGTCGCCGATGTATTGTCCGGTCGCTTGACGATTACAGTGATTAGCGCTTTTATGGTGATCTTTTTTGCGATCGCCATGTTCCAATATGATGTTGTTTTAACTCTAATTGTGATCTTCTTTGCCGCTGTCAATGTACTCACTTTGCAGTGGGTGTCTCGCCAGCGCGTTGATGCAAACCTGAGACTCGTTCAAGAATATGGTAAAGCATCAGGAATTGCGATCGCAGGCTTACAGAGCATGGAAACGCTGAAAGCGTCTGGGTTAGAGTCAGACTTTTTTGCTCGTTGGGTGGGGTATTACACCAAAGCCATCAACGCCCAGCAAGAGTTAGGCTTGATTAATCGCATCTTAGGGCTGCTGCCCGCCCTGCTCTCTGCCCTCACAGCCGCCTCCCTGCTGATCATTGGCGGATGGCGTGTGATTGACGGTAGCCTCAGCATTGGAATGCTAGTCGCCTTCCAACTCTTGATGCAAAGCTTCCAGCAGCCCGTCAACCGCCTCGTCCAGTTTGGCGGCACCCTCCAAACCCTACAGGGCAACCTCCAGCGCCTGGATGATGTACTCACCAATGAGGTTGATCCCCAACTACAGCAGCCAGAATCCTCCCCCCTCCCCTCCCCTTCCCCTCGTCTACACGGCTACATCAATCTCAAAGATCTCACCTTTGGCTACAGTCCGCTTGAAGCACCGCTGATTGAAAACTTTAACCTTTCGATCAAACCGGGACAGCGAATTGCCTTTGTGGGAGGAAGTGGTTCCGGCAAATCAACTCTCGCTAAAGTGATTGCCGGACTGTATGATGCCTGGTCAGGAGAAATTTACTTTGACGGAATTGCCCGATCTGACATTCCCCGTTCCGTACTCACTCACTCGATCGCAGTCGTGGAGCAGGATATCCTTTTGTTTTCAGGCACCATTCGCGAAAACTTGACTTTATGGGATACCACAGTTTCCGATCGCGCCTTACATCGCGCCTGCCAGGACGCTGAAATTCACGATGTGATTCTCTCAATTCCGGGTGGTTATGATGCTCAATTGCTAGAAGGCGCGGTAAATTTGAGCGGCGGACAGCGACAGCGGCTCGAAATCGCCAGAGCATTAGTCAACAATCCGTCAATTCTAATCATGGACGAAGCGACTAGCGCCCTGGATACAGAAACCGAAAAGATGATTGACCAGAAGTTGCGGCAGCGGGGCTGCACTTGCTTGATTGTGGCACACCGATTAAGCACCATTCGTGACTGTGACGAAATCATTGTTTTGGAACGCGGTAAGGTCGTCCAGCGAGGCACTCACGAGGAACTGTGGCAGCAGCCTGGACAATATGCTCAACTCATTCACAATGCGGGGGATGCCTGATGACGCTACAGCAGATTAACACTGGTTTGCACCAAATCAAAGGTCATCAACCCCTATTGCTCAACGATCCTCAAACCGTTTGGCTGGTGCAGTCCGGCTCTCTGGCACTGTTTGCAGTCCCGGTCAAAAATGGCGAAGTGGAGGCGATCGCCACTACCTTTTCAATGCTTACCCTGGTGAAGCCCTCTTCGGCATCGCACCTCATTTAGACTGCAAACTTGGCATCATCGCAGTTCCGCTTGAACCCACAGAGCTTCTGCCCATTCGGGGATGGGGGGATGGGGAGATGGGGGATGGGGAGTACAGAATGGGATGGGGAGCGGCAACTCAAGACCAAGAACTCACCTCCCTCTCCCCTTCTCCCCTTCCCTCCCTCCTTGACAACTGGATTCACAAACTGGGGCAAGTTGAGGGACTTCCCCAACCCACGACCGCTGGAATTTCTCCTGATATGCAATACATTTCCCTGATGCAGGGGCAAATTTGTCAGCCTTCTCCAGACCAGGTTTTGTGGGTGAGAATGCAGCAAGGGAAGATGCTCTGGCTAGGAAATTCAGAACTCTTTTTAGATCCAAAAACAGGCTGTTTTCCAATTGGTGGTGGAGCCTGGTTAGAGGCATCGGATCATGTTGAATTGTTTTCCAGGGGCACAGCAGCCGTTGAGAGTTGGACTGTTTTGTTGAAGGGTTTAGCTCAACTCCATCACTACTTTCTGCATTCGGTTGCACTGATTGGAGAGAGTGAGTTTCAGCAAACATTAGCCCGATTTCAGGCAAAGCAGCAACTCAACCATCAGCTTACACAGCAAACTATCCGTCAGCTTGCATCAGTATTAAATCCTAGAAAGGAGAGTTTTTTTGAAGCAGGCACTCCTCTGTTAGTTGCCGCAGGTGCGGTCGGAAAAGCACTAGGAGTGACCATTCAGCCACCTGCCAAGTCGGAAGATTTGAAGCGGTTGAAGGAACCTTTGGAGGCGATCGCCCGTTCCTCTCGTTTACGCTTACGCCGAGTCCTGCTGCGAAATAACTGGTGGAAGATGGATAGCGGTCCACTCCTGGCTTACACCGTTGAAGGGAAACGCCCCGTAGCGCTATTACCCGTTGGCAATGCTCGGTATGAACTGTTTGATCCGGCGCGGGTCGATTTAGCTGCCTCGGATCATGCTCAAACAAATGGCTCTAAGCCTTCTCCAGCCAAAATTCCAGTCGATCAAACCGTTGCTCAAACGATTGATCCCGTTGCCTTTGTCTTCTACAGACCGCTACCCGATGGTTTACTCAATGCGATTAGTTTGCTCAAATTTACCCTGCAAGGTCGCACCTCGGACGTAATTGCAATTTTACTCACAGGTGTAGCTGCAACGTTGCTGGGAATGCTAGTGCCGCAAGCAACAGCAGTTCTAATTGATAACGCAATTCCCTATGGCAATTCGGGATTATTGGTGCAAGTTGGGTTAGGGTTACTGGCCGCCGCCTTTGGTGGAGCAAGCTTTCATCTGGCTCAGGCGATCGCCTCCATGCGAATCGAAACGCTATCTGACGCATCTCTACAGGCTGCAATCTGGGATCGACTGCTGAAGCTAAAAACATCCTTTTTTCGAGCGTATTCCACAGGTGACTTAGACTCACGGGTGTCGGGTATTGGCGCAATTCGCCGCAAACTGAGTGGCACTGCCCTACAAACCATCTTTGCCGGATTTTTCTCACTATTAAATCTGGGTCTATTGTTCTACTACAGTTCTAGATTGGCAACTCTGGCACTGGTGTTAGCCGTTGTGATTGTCACCTTTACCACTATTTCTGGTTCCCTGATCATTCGCAAAAATCGTCCCTTAATGGAGCTTGAAGGTGACATTTTTGGACTCATGGTGCAACTCATTAATGCAATTCCCAAACTGCGAATTGCCGGAGTGGAAGAACGCGCCTTTGCCCATTGGGGACAAAAATATGTGAAGCAGCTTCAGCTTTTGTCCACCACACAGCGGTTAGAAGACACCGTTGTTCTGTTTAACACGCTGATGCCTACTCTCACTACAATTCTGCTGTTTTGGCTGGCCAGTACTCTGATCGACCCGACTCAGGCATTTGGCAGCGGTGGCGGACTATCGACAGGCTCCTTTCTAGCATTTAGCGTTGCTTTTGGCACCTTCATTGGCGGAGTCACCAGTCTCAGCAATACGCTGATTGAGGTGTTGGATGTGATTCCTTTGTGGCAGCGATCGCAGCCTATCCTAACGGCCCAACCCGAAATCGACCTCAACAAAGCTAACCCAGGACGGCTATCCGGCAATATCCAGATCGATCATGTATCCTTCCGCTATCGAGAAGATGGGCCCCTTAACCTGGATGATGTCAGCATCTCTGCCCAACCAGGCGAATTTATCGCCCTCGTTGGCCCGTCCGGTAGCGGCAAATCAACCGTCATGCGGCTGCTGCTAGGTTTTGAATCACCCATTTCTGGCACCCTTTATTATGACGGACAAGATTTAATGGGTTTAGATATAACCGCCGTGCGCCGTCAGCTAGGCGTGGTCCTACAAAACAGCCGAATCAACGCAGGCTCCATCTTTGAAAACATTGCCAGCGGTGCCTTGATTACCTTAGACGAAGCCTGGACAGCAGCAGAAATGAGTGGATTTGCCGAAGATGTGAGAGCCATGCCGATGCAACTGCATACTCTCGTGAGTGAGGGCGGAACAAACCTTTCTGGCGGACAACGGCAGCGACTTGTGATTGCTCGTGCATTAGCTCTAAAGCCACAAATCTTGCTGTTTGATGAAGCCACTAGCGCTCTGGATAATAAGACACAGGCAATCGTCAGTCAAAGTCTAGATCAGCTTAAAGTCACCCGCATTGTGATTGCTCACCGTCTCAGCACGATTCGCTATGCCGATCGCATTTATGTGATGAAAGCCGGACGGGTAGTGCAACAAGGGCGATTTGAAGAGCTAGTCAATCAGCCTGGATTATTCGCTCAGTTAGCTCGTAGACAACTCACCGCTGTGAGTTGAGGACAGGACGGCAACTCACAGGCAGTAACGAAGTGAACGAGGCGATAGAAGTAAGTTCCCCCCCGTTTCTAGGCTCCGCCTGGAAATGACAGATTTGAGGCTCTGCCTCTCGTCATTTGCTTGAGGCAGAGCCTCACGGACAGCATTCTCAGCGAAGCCTGGGAACGAGGCGAAGAATGTGAAATTGGGCGATCGCAGAGTATAACTGAACCAATGCGCCCCCAAAAACTTATGCAAAAGATTCCAAGGGTGCCAATAGTGGGAATTCTGCGATCGCTTGCGGATTGTCGTCCCAAGCGTTCATCAATGATTAGTAAATCTGCTGGTAACATTTGAGCCAGGGTAATAGCAGCTTGTTCTCCTAAATCGAGGTTACTCAAGGTTTCATCAATTACGGAGACGGCTTATGAGGTATCGGAAACGACGATCATGAGGCACTATTGCCATGCTTCGCACGAAGTTGGTGGAGGGTTTGGCGATCGCGCTCTAAGTCAATTTCATCGTAGTGCAAGTCAGCGTTGTGCTGTTTCAAGAAGGCATCTACTGCCCAGCGGGACGGTAGACTCAGAATGCGTCCAACTTCAGCACTGGTAATTCTTTCCGTTTGGTAGGCTTGCACCACCAGAGCCTCCAAAATTTCACGCCCAAGCTGATCTGGATTGAAATGTTGAACCAACTCATCGGGAAGGTCAATCGTGATTTGCATGATTCAGGCTCCAGCTTGGGTACTTCTGATACTTGATTTATCCTATAAAATTGGCGATCGCCCCTACGATTCGTAAAGGTTCCAATTAGGTTTAGCCCCTAAAGCATTATCATGAGAAGAACTGAATCAATCTGCAAATTCTTTCTAAGCGTATGAGTAATCTGCAAGAAATTGAACAGGCGATCAGCCAACTATCAGCAGAAGAGCTTGCTAATTTTCGAGCTTGGTTTGCAGAATTTGATGCAGAAATGTGGGATCGGCAGTTTGAGGAAGATGTTGCAGCAGGTCGGCTTGATCATCTAGCTCAACGGGCACGGCAACATCTGCGTGAAGGACGTTGTACCGATTTGTGAGACATCGTGCAACTCCTGACTTTTGGTATCACTATCGACAATTACCTTCTACTCAGGATTGTTTAGCTTTTCTCTAAAGATAGCTTCCACTTCTCTTTCAGGATTGACCAGGTTGAAAGGGTAAGGTTGGCGATTTGCAGGATTACGGCGACTCAACAAAACTTCTAGTGCTGCATGAAAAGCTTCTGGGTCGTTTCTGTTTTATCTCCCAGAACAGAGCAGGTTAAGCTAGATCATGCACTGTGTTTACCTAAAGGGGAGATGGAGCCTATGAAAACACTAGAGGAAATCAAGCAATGGCTTGGGCAACATAAGCCATTGCTACAAGAACGTTACAGAGTTCGGGAATTAGGTGTTTTTGGCTCCTATGTCAGGCAGGAGCAGACGGAATTCAGCGATGTGGATGTGCTGGTAGAGTTTTCGGAGACACCAAGCTTATTGAAATTTGTCAATTTAGAAAACTACCTCAGCGACAATCTAGGGGTCAAAGTCGATTTGGTGCATAAGTCTGGGCTAAAGCCGCGTATTGGAGAGCGAATTTTGGCAGAGGTTGTTTACCTGTGACCAAACGGCAAATTCAAGACTATTTGCAAGATGTTTTGGATGCTATTGCTGCAATCGAGCAGTTTACAACAGGCATTGAGTTTGAAGCTTTCTCGCAAAACTTAGAAAAGGTATTTGCAGTTTCGAGGGCGATCGAAATTATTGGCGAAGCGGTGAAGCGTATCCCAGGTTCAGTGAGAAGCCAATATCCCAAAATTCCCTGGCGAGATATTGCTGGAATGCGCGATAAATTGATTCATGATTATTTCAATACAGATGTAGAAATTATCTGGAAAGCGGTTCAGGAAGACGTTCCTCAGTTGAAAACAATGATTTCTAGGGTGCTAGCTGATTTAAAGGGCCAAATTTAGTGGAAATGGATTTTACAATTAATGTGCTGCAAAAGGATTGGGCAGCGCAGTATGAGTAATGAAGTTTTATTTTCCTCATTACCAAGCTCCAGTTTACTTCTCGTTAATGCCAGTCTGAAAGCTCCAGCTTTCTATGAGATTGTCAGAAGCTGGAGCTTCCCAATCAGCGTTACCGAGCTCGGCTTGGTAACGAGTAAACTTATTTCACGCTCTGTAGTACTTACTACTAAATCCTACAGATATCGGTGCGCCCTCATACTGACAAGAAACACCAATCTTTAACTTTCTCTTGTGGTCATAGTAGGTATGAAAGTGTGTCTGTTTGCGGGCTAGTTCTAACTCGGATGGGTTAATACTAAATACTCCCAAGATTGCCACAGAATCGAACGGGCGGCTCTGACTCCAAGGAGCAGTCTTTTTTAGTTCAACATCTACATAACTAATAAAATTTCCTTCTGCTTCCAAAAGCATATGAGCTTGCTCCGAGTCGATGATAATATTACCCACTCCATTGGGTTTACTTCTGACTGCTCTTGCTGCATCTGCAATAGGCATTCCAACATACTGAAAAGGACGATGGAAAGGTACTCTTAGTACATATAATCCGTAATCGATAGCTCTATTTAGAGCATCAGCAAGTGTCAATGTTCCAAGGTAATCACCATGCTGAGGAGCAGCAGATGCCTGTGAACTAACTATTGAGACTAACTGGATATAGCAATCCTAAATCATTCATGAGAAACAGCCATAGGTGAAAAGCTTCGGGAAGACAAAGACCTGTTGATGTGTAACGAACTCAAACAGATACTTGACGATATTGAACGACGTGCAGAGTTGAT
>JAAUTN010000252.1 GCA_012031415.1 Leptolyngbyaceae cyanobacterium SM1_4_3
CCTCTTGGTGCCAACAGCAGGAACTGACAAAGTAGTATCATTTACTTTGCCATGCTTGCGTAATTTAGGTTTTTCATAGGGGAGGCGATTATCTTCCTTTTCAGGTTGATTCTCTTTGTTATCTTGAGTTTCTTCAGCCATAGTTTAACTCCTTCTAATTATTTTTAAGACTAACTAATGCAATTCTACTGTGAAAACTGGTCAGTTATTTTTGCCAGCCTGCACCAGACAAAATTGGATTTATTTTTTCCTTTTGTGTCTCCACCTTTAAGACGATTTCACAGAGTAATTTCTTGAAATTTATCGAGTTATAAGTTTTTTTTATAGCTCAACAGCAAACTGAACAATGCAAGTTCCTTCAAGTAGTTCTACCGCCAACTCTAGCGCAGTGAAAGGATTCTTACTCTTCACAGCCTGTTGCATATCCACAGCCTGTTGCATATCCTGAGATAACTGAACCATATTCAATATACCCAAGCCAGCATCTAGCCAATGGATTTCTTCTAGTTTAAGTGGATTGTCTAAAAAATCACCTGTTGTAGGTTCCCGCAAAGTAACAAGTTTGTGTTGAGCATCCGCTTTAAACCCAAAATGTAGAGCTTCAGGTTTTTGGTTGATCGTGATGGAAGCCAGAACTCCTGAGAAAAGACAGATCACCACATTGTTAGATAGCCGCTCCAACCTCAGACACTCAAGTACTTTTTTCTGATAGTCCATGCCTTTGATTTCCAGGCTAGGATAATGTTCGATCACTTGCGATCTCAACAAAAAACCGGTAATGGTTTCTGAATTCTGGATAGAAGATAGAACCTTTTGTTTACATTGCTGATAATACGCTTCCTGAGTTAGAACATCTCCAATTCCGAAAGCACCATCAATTACACACGCTAACCAGGTAGTATCTACTTGAAAAAACCGCAGGGACTCTAAGGGAAGTAGGTCTGGATCAGGCACTAAATAATTAAAAGGGATACTATCCAATAAAATCAGATTTTTAAACCAAGCAAGAATGCTTTGAGGCACATCACCAAATGTAGTATTTGTTCGCTGGGACTGAAACAAAAGCTGAATGGAATTTTTGTCAATTTCTGTAGGCTGACCAGAAGGTTTATTCCCATCCGAACTGTGCAGGGTATCCCTATTCATGAGCTGCTGTTGAAGATACTGGCGTTTCCAATTAAATAGATTTATAGACAGAGATTTATCTTGCAGTGCCAGGAGCCTACCGAGTTGCCACGCAGCGGCGTAGGAACTGTCAAACAGCCCAATTTCTTGATCATAAACTAGAAGCTGATCAGCGGCTCTTACGGGAAACTTAAATGAAAATGGTTGTTGATTTTTACCCGGTAAGAGAGGGCTATGATACCAGGAAACCGTGGTTTGAAAGTTACGCAGGTGGTGCTTGAGAGGTACATAGCCCTTTTTGAGATAATGGTTGACGGCTCCATTTTTGTCAGAAAGCCGTAAAGTTCCTACATCTAAGCTAGTTAACAGGTTTTTAAAATGGTCTTGGGAATTTGTTATGTCACAAACAAATTCCCAACTGTGTAGAGAAACAACAGCCGTAAAAGTGTTATTATCCTGCTTTTTAGGAGAATTTTGGCTCTACATTTAAGCAAAAGAAGTGTTCTAGAGAAACTAAGTGAACGGTATTAATGCCAGGTTTGGGTAATCGATTTCCAATGACGACAGACAGTTCAATTTTGCTACCATCCTCGTGGGTACCTTTTCGCACATGCGACAGTAATTTCAAATCTGGGGCAGAGGGAAGCAGCTTTTTCAGAAGTTCTGTAGGAATTTGCAGCAGAGAAACAGGATCTTCTTTAGTTTGGGTAGGGGATGCTTGAGGAGGAGGTGAGAGTTCGTCCAAAGTAACCACTTTAGGTTGAAGCACTTCATCTTCATGGAACAGCAGCAAAGCTAACCAAGGTGCCTTCGAATTGGGGGACTTTGCAGAAGCATCTGCTAGAGCCTTTTCTTTCCAGGGAGGTTGTGTAGGGCTGCGTTCCCAAGGCAGAGTACTGCGCTTCAGGATTATACTGGGGAGTATGTTAGCATAACTTCCTTTACTGCTAGCAGCGGGAAAGACGGAGTAAACCGTTTGTGGATTAAGGGAAAACTGATCTCCCTCCACATAAAAGGTGCGGGTACTCGAAAACGTATTCTCTGATACAATTTCAGAGTGAACCAGAGTTTGACTGACAGTAATGGTATACTCACCTGCCTGCAACGAGGGCTGGTCATTCTCAATAAATTGCACCACTTGGGGTGTCATGGTCGTCTCTATCATAACCATCAAACTCCAATTATTTGAGATTGTTAGTTGAATTGATCAAGTGAGGCTCACCAAGCAATTCCTCTATAAAAACTCCATCGATAGTGACATCTTGCTCCAGTGAAAATCCCAGGTTTTGCAAGAGCATATTGCGCTTGTTCCGAATAGTCTCTGTGTTTATTTCCTGTTTCAGGTTTTCCGTATTTGATGCACTTCCAGACATTAAACTGGGCAAATCAATTGCTTCCCATTGGGAACCCTTGCCATCATTGCGACCACTTAACAACAGTTTATCGTATGAAATTTCTTGGCTTTTTTTTACTTTCTCTCGCTCTGGTTTAGGAACGATTTTGAACCCACATAATGCACTATCTATAAACTGTGGAGCATTGGGATCTGTGGGAATAAAGCCTTCACCCCACAGTGCTGTCGGCACCCTCTTGAAAATCGGCTGATAGGAAAATTCTTGGTTAACTAGTTTATCCTCAGGCTTATCCTTACGTTTAATTTCAATCTTATGCTCACTGCTCAAGCTTGGACTCAAGTTCATCGGTCGGATTGAAATTTTGGAAATTTTCTTTTCCCAATCTCTATGCTTGTCAAGATTAATTATATCACTATTAGTTATATTACTGGCAGTAGACGGAATAACGGAATCGGTAGAAATTGCAAATTCTTTGGGGTTAATAATCCACTCTTCTACTTTTTCTACTTTTTCTACTTTTTCTACTTTTTCTCGCTCAAATTTCCGAATCAGACCGTCGGAGATCGTAATATTGCAGATGACATTATCTGCGGGGAGCAGAGATTTTCTAAATCCCTGCCAGGTAAGTGCTTTGGGTCTAGGAGGTAAGGAACTGCCAAACCTCATCTCGACGGATACGGGGCCAACCTCTAGAAACGCTCTGCCAGAGAAAGGAGGACCCCAGATTTGCAAATTTGCCCGGATATCCAACGAGATGGTTTTAAACCAAATTTTAACAGAGGCTCTAATTTCTAGAGCAACGGTGGCTTCGTAATAGAATGGCTTCCAGGCAATCAGGAAGTGAGCCTCAATTTTGTAAGTGGCTTTGACGTTTTCTTGTTCAAAGTTAGCTTCCAGGCAGACCCCTGCCATTAATGCGGAAGCGGTGAGGGCAAAGTACCCTTCTCCCTTAACCGAAAGGTTTTCATTCAATTGCCACTCCAGTTTGAGTCGTGGCACCTGGGATAGTGACTAGGAACTTTGAATTTAGGATGGTATCCTCCTAATGTGAGAACAAAGTCTCCTTCATGCTCGCCAGAAAACCAACTGTAAAAGGCAAAGCCTCCACTGAGATGACATTTCTTAGACAGGATGTAAGACCCTTTTTGCAGGTTTGCTTCAACCCGGAAAACTCCTTCAGCGGGAATAAAAACAGCTTTGAGGGCAAGTTTAGCTTCTGCAACGGGTTCAATGCCCAAATCGACTGCACCAGGCGGAGCAACGAGGGAGGCTAGCCCTAAAATATGAATTCTGTACGTTTACCCAGTTTAACAATGAGTAGAACAAAGGCATCTATAATCTTGAAGGAGGTAAACTTAATGCCAATAGCAAAAAACATCTCGCCTGAAGCAGGCTGAATGTAAGGCCTTAAACTACCGAGTATTGATAGCAGGTCTTTACCTTTGTCCTTGCTCCCCATTGCAAGCTTGACAAAGGGAAAGTCTTCAACAGCTTCAACAGTTTCAGGCGGATTTAAGCGACGGTTGTAGCCAAAGCCTGCGGCTAAACCCGTTACAAAGAAGGCGGGGGGACCCCAAGAGGATAACCTAGCAAAGCAAAGATAAACAGCGATGCCTCGCCTTTGACTTCCGCGTAGGAGCCAATCGCTGAGAGGGTAATCTTTTTACCTTGAAAACTGGTGCCAATAATGACGGCACCGCTGTATTCATCATAAATAACAGGGTTCCTGTTGTCATCTAGTTTAATTGCACCATGTTCGTCTTTCAAGGTCATGGTTTTGCGGAGCAAGGCGCCGCCAATCTCTAGACAGCCGCTACCAGAGTAGTGAATGCCCAGTCCATTTAGCCGGAATTTAGGTTTGAACTCGGTAAGAGAAGAACCAACGCCTAAGCCATTACAGGAAAGGGTAATGCCACCAAAAGAGAGGGAGCATTGAGAAAAAACCACAGTTCTGAGTTCTGGAACTGCATCCCCACCTGTTGCAGGGTGAGGGGACCCAGCTTTTTGTTGATGTCAATCCAGGTAATGGTGTCATCTACGTTAGGAGGAGCCTGAGCTAATGCCTTGAATTTTTTGTTTTTAGGGTTTTGCTCACTTTTTATTGATGTTTGAGGTTCCTGCAGGATAGCGTCAGTTTTTGCAGTATTGGCAATCTGACTTGTTTGAGAAGAGGCAGCACTAGACCTGTTTTTTTTGCTGCGGGAGAGGGGCAAAGTGACCCATTGTGGGTTGTTTTCCAACGTGAGGCAGGCACTCAAATGTAGTCCTGACTGCAAGGCAGGAGGCTTTTCTGTTTTCTCTTGTTTACTGGAAGGGACAGACGGTAATGAAAGACCCTGCGGTAGTTTTAGGGTGTTGACCAGCTCGGCGGAGATGTCTTGATAGGCATAGAGAATTTGGGCACCGTTAATGCGGGGGGTGAAGTCAGTAGGAAGTTTGTCGCCGATGAGGGGCAAATCAGCAAGGTTGATATCGAGTCCCAATGTAGCACCAACCAAAAAGGTAGGGGATGGCTGGGGGTTGTTTTTAGCTGAGGCGGGAGCCTTTTGATAAGCTAGAAAAACTTGCTGAAGAGAAAATGCTAACCCGGTGGGCAGTTGATCGGCAATACTGGGAATGAGATCGCTGATGAGTTCCGTAATATTGATAGGATCGTCAGTGTCGTTGCGGTAGGCAGCGGTAAACCCCGCAAATGAGTCTGTAGGCGTAGAAAGGGTAGCAAATTCAAATCGCCGCTGCTGAAGGATGAGATAGACTTTTTTCTGGTTGGAAACTGGGTCGGTTTCAACAACTAGGAGTACGGAAGTTGGTTGATCGCCCAAGGCGAATTCTGCTTGAAAACCAAGAGTCAGTGAGGGTGAATTGCTCATAGCTACTTCTGCCAGTTCTTAGCTGCCTCACGGGTCTTTTCAGTACTATTTGTGGTTTCGGTTTGAAACACTATTTCACCCTTCTGGGGAATAAAACGACTAAAATTGCCGTTATCCTCCAGAACTAAGCGATTTTTCCACTGGTTCTGGTGGACCAGATCATATTGTTTCCGGAGTTAAAGAGAGCGAAGTTCCCATCCTTTAAAGCTTTAAATGTTTCTGCCCTACCGTTTGTACCCGTTGCCCAAATTACCTTATCACTGGAATTTTTAATGTCATATAGAACCAAATTGCCGTCTACCTGAAAGGACAACTTGTTATCCTATTGAGGTATACCAGTCTATGTCTTTATCACCTTTTTTGAGTGTTATATCCTCAGAGCCAGTTGCTAATATATCCTTCATCCGAATTTTCATGATGAAGCATAAAACGTAATAAGGTGGCATCTGATCACTTTCTTGAGACTGTATGGTTGCTTCATGCTTGTGGCTATTGTTATTACCTACAGACGAGGTTTGCCAGGCGTTTGTCTCTGGAGTTCCCCCATTCACTCCTATGTTGTATAGCATCTGTCCAATAGAAGCCACCGTCTCCATGATCTCGTCCTTCAGAGGGTTTTCCATCGAATCGATTCGCTATTCTATAATTATGCTTATGTTCAGGTATTTCTGCCAGAGTTAATTGATGCCCGATAACTTCAACTTTGTAATTATGCTGTTTGCTACCACCAGTTGTATTTGGATTGTATCCATCTCCAGCAGATAGAATAAAATTTCCCTTTAGATTGGGGGTTCCTTTAGTTCCATCACAAAGTGCCCAACCATAAGGGAGAGCATCTGCTGCTCCGCTCCACATCATAATCATGCCTGTTACAAATGCACCTTCACCCTCAAACTTTCTCGCACGAACGGTATTTTTGACTGTGAGGAAATTTGCCACCGCCTCCCCCTTCACATCTAGGGAATCCGACGCTATTTTCCCCTTTACATCTAGTTGAGTTTCGGAATCAGGATACTTGTTAATACCAATTCGTCCATCCCCAGCCCCACTCTCTTTCCGTTCAGTAATACAGGTTTTAGTCACATTCAGTATTCTTTTTCTGTCCTTATATCCTGGCAAGTTATAATAGGCTACATACAAATTCCCAATACCTGGACGAAGTGAGGATTTAAGGTTGCTTATTGTAATGAAGAAATCCTCGTTCTGCTTAAAAGTAAATTTCTTGACTCGATCCTGTTCTTCATCCTCTTGATTCCCTGCAAAGTTGGGTTTAATAATCCAGGTTGGATCTTCTAAATTTTGCTTTGGCTCTTCTATAAGCCAGTACTTCTGATTTGGGTTATTTTTAAGAAAAACTTTAAATTTTATTGCCTCATCTTTTTTGGCAAATGCCCAGGGTTCTTCTCGATCTCCTTGTGCATCAATTGTGATTTCAAACCTCGAATTTTCGTTTAAAGTAATTGTATCTGAGCCTGTATTGACAATTTGAAGTACGAGAGGTTCGCTATCTGAACCATTGTTAAGAATGGTTGGTGCATAAGCAAACGTAACGGTCAAACTGGCTTCTCTTTCCCCCGAAAAATTGAGAATTGTGAGAATGACGATCTGTGTTTGAGGGTCAATATATTTTCGTTGTGCATTGACCTTTTCATCAGATTTGTCCTGTGCAAAGTAAAAATTTTTGTAATTAATTTCTAATTGAGTAACTCTTGCTCCCTCAATAGAATTTGCGCCAAGACCCACCAATGTAATGAGTTTAGTCCCCTTGTTTTTCTATGACCAAATCTTCCTTTCGCTTGAGGAGAAAAAGCGAAACCGTGCGATCGCGATTTTCGTAAGGTCGGCTCATGCTCCAGCCCTCTTTACTCGCCTCACTTAAATCAATCTTCTCGCGAGACCTTTGGGAGAGTTGGTTGGGTCTGAATTTCAACTCTATATGATAATTGCTAGGGCTAGGGGCTTCTAGCTCTGATTGAGTAGATTTGCTCAGTGTGATTGCCCCGATGGAGAGATTTTTGATCTCTAAATTGAATCGTAGTTCATCAGGATTATCGTTAATGTAAAGAAGATTGTAATCATCTCGCTCGTAAAAATTGTAGAGCGCAAATGAGAGAGGGTTTTGCAGAAAAAATTCTTGATTAGTGTTGTCAGTCATGGTAGAACTCATCATCTTTCAATAGTGGCTATTCAGCAAAGCGTTAAGTCATGAGCAATGCAACTTGAAATGAGTTCAAGAACTGTTAGTTTGGCGTTTAGTCTTCTTCAACTTGAGCCAGCCTTCGCGCAGTTCCTGCTTGGCAAAAACAGCTTCCATCTGCACTGGACGAATTTTTACTGCACAGACATCCAGCGCGGTTTCAATATGTTTTTGCCATCTTTGATAAGGTTCTTGAAGCTTCCGTTGCGCTCGCTTGTCATAGGGCGTTACTAGCACTTTATGGTTTTCTAATGTCAGCCAACCCACCTCACGCTTAAGCAGGTGTTCCCAAATTGTTTCTCCACTCAAATTCTGTTCCTGGTCTTGCCAAGTTTCATTTCCCAAAATTTGGCTGCGTGACTGAATTTGGGGTTGAAGATGTTGGACAAACGCTTCTCGCGTAATCTCGCCGAGCATGGAAATTTCTGACCAGCTTTGATCTTCATCCTGCTCAAACCAAGACCACGTGTAGCCCCTGTTCATCAGGGAGAGGTAAATGCATCCTACGGGGTGTTAGAATAGGAGCCGTTAAAAACGAAATTTGAAAATGGTCTTCAGAGCATCCACATAATGTTCTTTGGGAATAGAAATGTCTTTTGTAGGTACAATTCCCGCTACCGCATGGACTTTTGTTCTAGGATCAATCAGTGCTGTCACGACTTGGGGGGCAGCCTGTACTGTTTGGTAAAATAGATGAGGTGTGGTGACAATTCGCTCATGGTTTACGCCCTGTGCTTGGGCAATATAAACCTGCTGACTTAGGTTGCCAGCGTCGTCCTCTAGCCAGTAGCCCACTAGCCCATCACTAAGTTTGCGATAATCTCCAAGGCGAATGGGAAATTGTACCTGCTCAAATTGATTGGTTTCCCGCTCTGTGCGTTCTAAATCTTGTCGAAAAACCGACCAATCTTGGTTGATGGCAGGTTGTCCCTGTAATTGTAGATTGAGCGTCGCTCTTACCACTGCAATGGGTTGCCCCATGATCAGCGCGATCGCAGGGTCACGATCTACATCCTCCGGTTCAATGTTTTCCCATGCCGTCCGCAGTGCTTGTATAAATTCTTCTAAAAACCTATCTGTTACGGTGGGATCGGTATCATCCCCTCCGCACAGCATCTTCAATACTCGTTTTAAATAGGGGTTCTCAATGTTTTCAAGGGTATGGGTCGTCTGGGGCGCACTGCGCCAACGCTCCTCTCCAGCTTGACGGATTTCCATTTCCCCTAATGAGTGACCTGCTGCATCGTAAATTTCCAGGGTGTTGTCAATAAAATCGGGCAGAATCCACCCGCAGATGGGATTTAAGCAGGGATGAGACGAAAGTTCTCCTTCATAGTTAGGATTGCCAAGAAAGCCAACGGAAATTAAGTCGGGTTCCCTGCATTAGGCGTGGCGGCAGGGCAATGGTTTCTGTAGTCTCAATAGATTTGTTGGTTGCGTTGTAGCCCTTTGTATAGATAAGAGTGGGTTTGAGATGGTTTGGTGTGAGGGTGCGTTGCCATTGTAGGTTTTGGCTCTGTCCGAAGGTATCAACCAGGCGCAGCCTTAGCACCTTGAGGCTTCCGGCTCGAATCGGGTTGAAAAAATTCAGCGGTTGCGGCGCACTTATGATATGGCTGGCGACAGTGCTGCTAACTTGGTTAGCAAAGCTTTGGTACTCCGGAAAACCAATGGGATCGGTGATATCGAGTTGTAGGGTTTGTCGTCGTCCTAACAAAGCCTGGTTCAATCCACTCAAACACTGCGAGAGACACACCGTCTGCCGCAGTTCCTGATAAGCGTGCAACAGCGATATGTAGATCGCATACTGCGCCTTCTGTGACTCAGAATACTCACTATCTGGAGCTAGCAATTGAGTTTGCAACCATTCAATAAAATTGCCTACCTCCGTTAGAAAGAAATTTGCTTTTGCTTGGGAAGAAAGTTGTTTCTGCTGGCAGTAGTCTTCAAAAACAGGCTGCTTTCTGAAGTAATCAGTAATTTGTTCTTCGTGGTGCAGGGTCGCATGGCTGCTGAGGAAACTCCGACCGCTGTAGATATCCTGAACAACCGTACTGTTGCTAAAGTTATCTTCTAGATCCTGGTGTTTGAGATCAATTGCGTTATCATTGAGTTGATACTGACGAGTCAAAAAATTGGTTGGATAGTTGCGATTGGATGAAAGGTTACTACTTTGCCCTTTGGTGGGGTAGAACGCAACTTCCCACTCCAGTATAAAAGGATTCCAGGGCTGTTCTTGCCAGATAGTCTGTCCTGGGTGGTTTGCTGAGTCAGTTCCAATAAATTGGGTGATTTGCTGATCTAATGCGTTTAGCAGTTCATTGATACCTTCAGGATTGACTTGAAGCTGACCGCACCAAAAAGATGCGATCTGCTGGGCAAAGCTGGATGGTTCTGGGTTCCAGAGGGTACAATTCAGGGGCTGATCCCCAGAAATAGGGGGAGTAGTAAACCTTGCTGCTTCTCCAACCACCATGACGACTGGTTCATTGGGTTGCCAATAACGAGGTGCAGGAAGAGGTTGCAGTTGATAGGCGATCTGTGATGCAGTTTTGGTATCAGGTTCAGTTGGGAATAAGTTATTTAATTGCTGGACGAGAAAATTGATATGGTCAGCAATTCTCTGCGCTAAGGAATTTGCATTGTTTGTAGAAGTCTCTGGTGGAGCAGCAGCCCCGATCACTTTTCCTTTATCATCAGTTTTTAAAGTTAAGATGCCTGTTTCATATTTCAGGCGATCTAAGGCAGCAATGCCTTGGGTCTGGATAAAGTGCTTGACTTGATCTGGCCTGGGGTACTCAGTCAGGCGACCAATCGGCGGATAGGCACAAACGATGTACTTATACCAATCCGCAAAGAGTTGGTCTTGTCGGGACTCTATTTTGCGAAGCGCTCGATTGTATTTTTCTTGCAACTCATTGAGGTGCAAAAGCGCTCTGGCAAGCTCATCAGGAATCAAGGGTTCGGAGGCATTTCTGGGCAGTCGATAAAGGATTGCCAGACGCTTTATTCTCGGATG
>JAAUTN010000253.1 GCA_012031415.1 Leptolyngbyaceae cyanobacterium SM1_4_3
AGGGGCTAGGGGCTAGGGGCTAGGGAGAGGAATAGGGAGGGGTGGGGTGCAGCGGTTGAGTGGGTTGCTGGATTTTGTTTTTGGAGTCGGGCTGTTTGCTGTGTCAGCGATCTTGCGCGGAGGAACTGTGTCAGGGCTGTCAGCGGCAGATTCAACGATGCCAAAGAAGTGACACTCAGTGGCAGGAAGCATTGCCCTTGTTTGTGTGGGGGGTGTATGGCGGGGCGTTGAAGCGGGCGATCGCCACTCTCAAATATGAGAATCAACCTCGTCTAGCACGACCTCTAGGGCACTGGCTCGCTCAAACCTGGTTAGAATCACCTCAGGCGAAGATCAAACAGCAGCTAACCGTTGTCCCCATTCCCATGTATGCCGCTAAGAAAAAGCAGCGAGGATATGACCAGGCAGAACTGCTAGCAAAACATTTTTGTGACTTTGCGGGTCTGCCGCTTCAACCGCAAGGACTGGAGAGAATTCGCGCAACTGAAGCTCAATTTACTCTTTCGGCAACAGAGCGGGAGCAAAATTTGAGTGATGCGTTTCAACTGGGCAGGGGTTTTCAGCGTCGTTGTCCGGCTGCGGTGCTGCTGCTGGATGATGTGTACACGACTGGCGCGACGGCCCGCTCGGCAGCGCAAGCGCTGCAACACTGTGGAATTGAGGTGGTGGGACTGGCGGCGATCGCCAAACCCATAATGAAGGATGACTCCCAAAGCGACCGCCCAAAGCGACCTATGAAGGGCGCATGATGGGTCGGGTAGGCGGCAACTCAGTAGAGCCAAACACAGGAGTCGGATCGAGTCCCGCAATTTGCTGAAACTGAGATGGGGTAATCGTGCTAACGATCGGTTGGCTTTCCCAGGCTTTTAGCTTGTTGTGAGACTGAGTTAAAAACTCTACCCCTCTCAGCATTGGAACACGAGACCACTGATCGACCAAAGTTTCAACCAGCGCTAACTCGATTAGAGGCGGTGGGTAAATTTGCAAAAGTTCATCCAGGTAGGTATTGAATTTATCTACTTCATTGTCACTTAGCTGATAGCTGCTGACGATATATTTTACGCGTTGCTGGCTTAGCTGTTCCCGAATCTCCATTAAGACCTCAGCCGGAGGGTTTGTACTTGTTTGTTTGGTGAAGTTGCTATTAGGGCGATCGCCAAACGCTACTTTTAAAATCGTACTCCGAAGTAGATCAATTGGGTTAAATTGATTAGGCCTCTTCAAGGAAGCTAATTTCTTTCAAAACCCCTCCAATCTATTGACGCGGTTGCTTCGAGTGGTTGACGATGTAAATCAGGCATTTGCACCAAACCGTGTGCAAATCATCATTCATTTACTGCTTAATCTCAGTTTTAATCTCAGTTATGTCACTGCTAACAACGGGCGATCCGGCCCCCTGGTTTGTTCTTCCTTCAACCTCAAATCCAAACTATAACTTCGACACGGTCGGTGGGCATCGGGTGATTCTTTGCTTTTTGGGTAGCTCAAAGATCAAAGCATCTGCGGCAGTACTGGAAAAGTTTTGTCAATTGCAGCAGCAGCTTAGCCAGTTCAACACGCCGTTCTTCGGGGTTTTCGTTGATCCCGATGATCTGTCACTCGCCCATCTCGTCCAAAACCCCACTTACTGTAAATTTATCTGGGATTTTGAGTGCAAGGTGAGCCAGCGCTATGGGGTTTGTGGAGTTGGGGGTGAGACAATGGG
Organism: Leptolyngbyaceae cyanobacterium SM1_4_3; assembly: GCA_012031415.1. Lineage (GTDB taxonomy): Bacteria > Cyanobacteriota > Cyanobacteriia > Elainellales > Elainellaceae > JAAUTN01. Next base: position 1,706 of record JAAUTN010000253.1, read on the forward strand.
CGATCGCCTCCACTACACCCCAACCACATTCGTTCTAGATGAAAATCTTCGCGTTCTCCAGACTTTCCCAATTCAAGACCCGACTCACCACGTCGCACAAGTACTTCACTTTATTCAAGGACTGCCCGCCCCCGATGCGCCCCGACTTGCGGCTCGACAGGCTCCAGTCCTACTCATTCCCAACGTGTTTGAGCGTGACTTTTGCGAACATCTGATTCACCTTTACGAAACCAACGGCAGCAGAGACTCTGGCTTCATGCGCCAAATTGACGGCAAAACCGTCGAGGTGATGGATTACGAGTTTAAGCAGCGACGAGACTTCCTGGTAGAAGATCCACCTCTGCTAGAGCGAGTGAATGATTTGATTTTGCGGCGAGTCAAACCCGAAATAGAAAAAGCCTTTCAGTTCAGCGTTACTCGGTTTGAGCGATATTTAGTATCCTGCTACGAATCCACCAACCGAGGATTTTTTAATCGCCATCGCGACAATACCACTAAAGGAACCGCTCATCGTCGATTTGCCATGTCGCTCAACCTCAACACAGGCAGCTACGAAGGAGGCTGTCTGCATTTCCCAGAATACGGAAGTCAGCTTTATCAACCTGGCATCGGAGAAGCGATTATCTTTTCTTGTTCTTTGCTTCACGAAGCAACGCCCGTTGTCAGCGGTCGGCGATTTGTGCTGCTGTCCTTCTTCTACAACGATGAGGATGCGAAACTGCGCGAACAAAACCGCAAGTATATTGTCCTTAACTCGGAAGACGCTGCTCCCCTGGAGAAAAGCGCCCGTTCCAGCAAACCTAGAGCAGGCTTTCAGCCTAAAAATCGTAAAAAGCGTTGACGGTATTTGTTTTGCTAGAGATTCCTACCTCTGACGCTTTATCGCTTGCCTGATGTTAAACGAGATGTCAGGCACTTAACTCATGTCAGAGTCGTCTGTTAAGCAATGCTGTAGACTTTCAAAAATTTCTAAATTGTGTCACCAAAGCACTTAATACTGAGCCGAGAAAGCTCTAAATTAAGAATTGAGTGTGTTGAGTATGACCGGGGTGTTGAGGAAAAGAGTTTATGCGTCAAGTTTTATTTGTAATTGCTGGCTGTCTAGCCTATTTAACCTTTAAAAGCTTTGCGGATGCGTCTATGTGGGTTGCGACCTCTGACCCCTCGCTTGGCGGTCTTTTGGCTTCTTCGCCGCTTGAGGCGTTTGTAAATCAGGCTGATTTTGGCAGCAGTCCTGCCCCTGCCTCCGATCTGTTGTCTTTTGTGATGTACGAGGCAGACCCGGTTGAGTCTTCAGCAAATTTGCGCGGCTGGATGCGGCTGCTAAATCTGAGCGAACCAAACTCACCCGAAAACACTCTGGCTCATATCGTTGCCTGCCTATTCACTCGCGACCTCGGCGTTAGCGGCAATCTTGAGGCTGCTGTAGATCGCTGGTTAACCGAGCAGGGGCAAGAAAACAAATCTGCGTTGCTGCCCTTTGATATGTCTTCACCCTGGGTGAATACGCTGAGTTTGGCAGAAGTGGAGGAGTCACCAGAGGGCGATCGCATTACCTACCACCTCCAGGGCACGATGCGAACCTCCGTCCCCAACGAATTCTTTCCCATTGAGCTATCAATCGAGATAGTCAACGATGGCGAGGGAGGCTGGCTGGCAGACGATTTTGAGGTTTCCCCTGAGGGAGAGTTTGTCATGGGTAATGGGTAATCGGGGGTGAGCCAATTACCCGTTGCCCTAATCAGCTAACGTCGGATGTGCAATCACCGGACAGTTGATGATTGCCCGTGTTGGACGCAACCCAAATAGCCAGGGATTACCAGCCCCTTCAGGGTTGATGAATGCGTCTGTAACTAACCCAGCTTTTACTAGCCCTTCAAGGTCTTCAAATGAGGTGATTCGCCTCACCTGTCCTGACTCTATGGCAGCTTCTGTCCACATATTCACATGGGCATCCCAGAGGGGGCTGTAGTTGTTTGTGTCTGAAGGATCATAGTTGGTGGGCGGAATTGGGAAGATGTTAATCGGGTCGATGCCGTTGTTAGCCAGCGATGCAACAAAGCCCTGATGTTCTCCTGTGCTGGTGTCACTGATGCCATTCAGAACGGGCGAAAAGCCCAGCAGTGCAGAGGGTTCAGAGGGGGTTGATTTGCCAAACTCCGGGATGTTGGCTAGCCGGGGTGCAAAGACTCCCTGCTCTAGCACAGCCGGAACGTCTGCTGAGGCATCGGTGACAAGATGATAGAAATATTGTCTGCCGCCCTGAAAGCCGTCCAGGATGGATAGGGTGACTGTGCGATTTCGCAGATCTAAGGCTTTGAGGCGATCGTGACTGCCTGAATTGTTATGGACAAGTTGAGCATTGAGCACAACATTGCTAGGCAAGACAACCATTGAAGACCACTGTTCATCTGCAACGGCTCCTGGAACTGCCACCGTCGGAGGAAACGGTTCAGGGGAGCCGGGTTGAACCTGATATTGAGGAGAGAAGTCAACATCACCTGCGAATTGGATGACTCCACCACTTAATATGACTATTTGTGCCCCAGATGTACCAATCACGTGTTTCATCTTGGGCGAAAAATTGATTCCCAATTCTTTGGCTACGTTGAAGTCAGAGGCTTCTGTGATGATGTAATAGACTGACTCACCCTGGGGCGAAAGACCTCGATACAAAGGCAAGGTGACAGTAGCACTGCCCGGAGTGAAGTCGATCGCCAATACACTTTTGACATACACGTTATCACTGGGCTTAAACTGAACTGCTGTGCTTTCAGAGTAGCCAGGACGGTCTGACTCTTGGGCTGCGGTTGCTAATATTGCTCTTGCTTCTGTGAGTCCATTGGGTGTTGCTATGGCGACGGTAGATATCACTGATATCACTAAAGTAAATAGGAAGGCGATCGCCAACACTAGTTTTTTCTTCATCCGTTTTCTCGCTGAAAGTGAGTTTTCGCATTCGTTAAAAGATACGAACCAGCAGACTTTTGGCGCAATTTGCATCACTTACTGCCTGCTCCCATCATTCAGTAGATGTTGAGGGTGAAGGACGAGGATAAAGGTAACGTTAGTAGTTAGTTTCTGAATGTTTTAGGTGTTAAAGATTGTAACCCTATGCTCTCTAGTGAAGAGTGGTTTATCCACTGTCTCTATGGTGATGGCGTTGGAGATACTATTGGTGGCGTTGGGGCTGGTGGCGTTGGGGTTACTGCTGGCGGTGGCGATCGCCAGAACGTGATTGCAGAACCCACCAATAATAATAGAGAGTAGCAACAATTGCTAACTTCACAGAGTTAGCCTTCTCACCTGAAGCAGTCTGAAGTTTTGCGGATGAATGTTGTGATGTCTTAGAAAGCTGAGAGGAAGGACGGTTTTTAGTAGGTGATGCTAAATCTCCCGGCGATTCAAAGTTGAGGTTAAGATTGGCGATTGACCAGCCTTCTCGTGACTCTAACTTGAAGGGCACTTGTGCTTTGTCTTTAGGTTGATGTTGAACTGTCACCGAATTGGGCGATCGCCCTCTGTCATCCCTTGAACGGGTGCCTGCAAATCTGCTAGCACCTCAGTCGCCGACGGATAGCGGCGATTCGTCGCGCCTTGCAGCATCTTGTGTAAGATGCGATTGAGGGATGGGCTAATTGGCTGTCTTAAATAGTGCTGCCAGACCCATTGAGCTTCACTACTATCAAACAGGTCAAAGGGAGACATCTCCGTGAGCAAGTGAATACAGGTTGCTCCCAAACTGTAAAGGTCACTGGCAAACACTGCTTTACCTCTAGTTTGCTCTGGGGCAGTGTATTCTGCACTGCCAATCACAGTACCCGTATTGACCAGAGCCGTTCCGGTTGCGTACTTCGCTGCCCCAAAATCTACCAGGAAAAGTTTTTGATCTGCACTGCGACGAATGATGTTAGCAGGTTTAATGTCTCGATGAATGACCTGATTTTGATGAACAAACTGCAATACCCGCAATAAATCAGTCAGCAGTTGCCGAATCTTAGCTTCATCAAAGACTCCCTCAATCTTTAACTCCTGGAATAGGTTAATCCCATCAATAAATTCTTGAATCAGATATTGATAGCCTTCTTGCTCTAAGTAGGTCAAAAGATTAGGAATTTGGGGATGTTTGCCCAGTTCTTTTAACCGCAAAGCTTCCTGGCGAAATAGTTCGGATGCTCTTTCAAGACTCTTTTGCCCCCGCTGGTTGGGAAAAAACTGTTTAATCACGCAACAGGGTCTATGTAACTCTGCCTCATCAACGGCTAGAAAAGTTCTGCCAAAGCCTCCCTGCCCAATCGGTTTAAGTGCTGTGTAGCGATTTTGCAGCTTTAAAGTTGCACCACAGCTTTGACAAAGGGTTACGCTATCTGGATTCTGTGTTTTGGGCAGAACGGGTTGAGACAATAGCTCATATTAATACCCGGTAGGTGCTTAGTCAGTTTTAAGGTAGAACTCTGTCAACACAACGATAACCCTTTGTAGTGAGATCTGCGACTTCCTCAAGAAGTCGCAGATCTTCTGAGAACCAGTGCTGCGTCACAACTAAAAATTAGGGTTGGTAGTCAGTGCTTTAGCGCTGAAGCGCTAACTACGAGCCAAAGTATTACCCTAAAATTAAGAGGTGACTCTGTACTAGGCTAATTTCTTCTGCCGTATGGGGCGCTTGTAGGCAGACTTTTTCTTAAGTCCGACGATTTGCGCTTCGCTGCTGTCGGCTCCAAATTGAGCAATTACAGCATTTTTAGCTTCGAGGATAGTGTTGTGAAACACCCACTCAGCTTGACGGGCAGCATCCAGAGCAGCGCGATATTGAGCTTTGAGCTGGGTCTCAAGCTTCTGTAATTTCAACATCTCAGCCTGAGCTTGTTCAATCTGAAAGATGGAGGCTTCTTTGCGGAGCGGAGTATAGTCGGTAACGGTCTGCAATCCTTCAAAAATGTCCTGATCTGCATTTAGGATGCTGGGACGGAGGCGATTGTTTGTATTTTGAGTCGTCATCGTTCAATTCTTTAGGAATTCGGTTGGCTGCTATTAAGAGTGCCCACCAAATATTGAAGAGATTCAAACCTACCGCTATTTCATTTCGACGAGTCGATTCGTTATCTCAACGGGTCGATTCGTTATGTCAACGGGTCGATTCGTTATGTCAATGAGTGGATTGGTTATGTCAATGAGTGGATTGGTTATGTCAACGGGTCGATTCGTTATCTCGACGGGTCGATTCTTCATCTCAACGGGTCGATTCGTTATCTCGACGGGTTGATTGGTTAACTAGCTCTGCTTTTAGAGGGGCGATCGCATCCATCACTACAGCTTGTCTCAGCTTGAGGAGTCTGTGTAGCGGCAAAACACTTCCAGAGATACTTTTGAGATGTACAAAACAGCTAGCGTTGCCAGAGCGGGGTCGATGGGAAAGGGCAATACTACCTGACCTGCTAAGTAGATGATTAATCCCGTTAACAGGGGCGTACTCTCTTTATCCTGCATATAGTCTTTTAGCTTTTGGCGGAAGCCCTCATCCCCACAAAGCTGCTCTCGCAAGACTTCCAGGGTGACTTGTTTGAGAGATTGCCGCTCAAAAGTGACCGTTCCTAGCTGCGATCGCAACAACTGTTCTAGGCTGGCATCTAAGTCACCCTCTTGATCAATTAAAGTGGCGATCGCGGGCTGCGAAGGTGCGTAGTCGCGTAGGGTTTGCTGCACCTGCAAGAGTTCTGTTTCAGTGAGTTGCATTGGCGTTCCTCATATCGTCGTTTTGGAGTAGCTAATTATGATCAATAACAGCAACTACGTAGGGCGATTGAACATTGATAAACCAATTTTCATCAATGACTTCTAAACTGTCATTCAAAATCAAGAGCAACTCTCCAACGGTTACAGATAGGGAAATATTGAGCGCATATCTGAGTTGCAGCCAATAAGTATTGCCTGTCTGGTTTGGGGTGACACCAATAGAACTACTGATCAATTGTGGCGTGGGAGTTTGCTTGAAGCGGATGGTTTCGTAAGGCTGGTCGTTTTCATCCCAATAGCCGTGGATTTCAAATTTGCAGTCTTGCAGATGTTGCCTCGCAATCTGATTAAGATCAATTTGCGCTAAGGCTTGAGAGAGGTTTTGCCAGATTGGATGGGCTTTGAGAGTGGTTGTCACGGCGTTTGTCCCGTTAGTGAGTGGTCATTTTGCCAGGGAAGTGAAGGATGTCTTCTAGTATTTTGCCGTGAAATCGACGGTCGCCGCCTTTGCCTAGAATTTTAGATTTGAGATCATAATCAGGTTCTTCAGAGGGCACAAGCCCGTTGTTTCCTTTGGGTGGTACAAGTCCCTTGTTAATTGCTCTAAGGTGTTTGCCTAAAGCATCGTACAGAGTACCAAGTTCAATTTGGGTTTGACTAAATGAAACTAGCCGACCTTCTTTGGAGCAATAGACCGTGTTAGCTGCAATCGCTTGCCAGTGATTGGGAAGTTCTGGAAATTCGCGATCGCTCATCCTGCTAAATTTGTCTTTTTGGTTAAATGCTCAAGATTCTAGCAGGTAAAGGAAAATAATTAGATTTGCTGCTTGGAGGCTTTGCCTCCAATTGTCGTGAAGTGGAGGCAGAGCCTCCAAGACTGCATTCCTGGCTAAAAGCCAGGAACGAGAAATCAGGTACTCCTCCGATTTTTATACTGCTGCGATTTTTGCGGATTCTTCTGAAACTGTTTGGGATAAGGATGTAATCATTGCAACAAGATTTTCTGAAGAAAACTCTGCTACCCATGTCTATCATTAGCATTCGTGAGCAGCAGAAGACGGAAACCGGGTTTAGGGCGATTTTAAGTTTTGACGGTGGGACGGAGTACTCCGTTGAGGTGTGCGATCCGTTTTCGGCAGAGCAAGAGGCGGAATTGGGATGGTATTTTGAGCGGTGGCTGGTGTTTCCCCTCACAGATACGGTGCGGGCAGAACAGGCGCGGGACAATGTGCGATCGTATGGGGAATCGCTGTTTGAGCAGGTGTTTAAGCGAGATGCGGATGCCTACAGCGACTACAAGGCGATGCGGGATTCGCTGACGCAGGTTGAGATCATTGGCAACAGCACTGAGTTTCAGGCGCTGCACTGGGAGTCACTGCATGATCCTCAGATGCCGCGATCGCTTGCAGTGGATTGCAGCATGGTGCGAAAGCGGGTCAAAGCGATCGCTGGAAATGCTGTTATCGCTCCATCTCCAATGATTAAGCTGCTGGTGGTGACGGCGCGACCGGGCGAAGAGAATGATGTGAACCATCGCACGATTTCGCGTCCACTGATTGAGCTGATTCAACAAAGCCAACTGCGGGTGCAGGTGGATCTGCTGCGTCCCGCCACGTTTGAGGCGTTGACTGAGCATTTAGACGACAAGGGAGCAGGGTTCTATCACATCGTTCACTTGGATATGCACGGGGCGGTGATGAGCTACGCAGCGGTGCAGGATTTATGTAAACGAGAGCAGGAATCACAGCCGACGAGCCGCCTCACATTCAAAGATTTTGGGAAGGAGCTTCAGCCTTTTGATGGCTTGAAGGCATTCCTGTCCTTTGAGAGCGGCATTCCGGGGCAGTCAGATTTGCGCGAGGCATCTGAGTTGGCGGAGTTGCTGACCGGAAAGCAGATTCCGGTGTGCATTCTGAATGCCTGTCAGTCGGCAAAACAGGTTCGAGGAGATGAGCGCGAGACGAGCCTGGGCGCGGCACTGATGGCAGCGGGAATGCAGACGGTGCTGGCGATGGGCTATTCCGTTACGGTGTCGGCGGCGGAGATTTTGATGTGATCGCTGTATGAGCAACTGTTTGCCGGAAAAGCGCTGTATGAGGCAATTCGGCTAGGGCGAAAGGCCCTGTGGGATCGCAAAGAGCGCAGGGCGTATTTTAATCAGACGATTCGCCTGGAGGATTGGCTGTTGCCTGTGGTGTATCGGCACGGACGGGTAGATTTGAGGCTGCAACCCTTTACGCCGCAGCAGGAAGCCGCCTACTGGCAAGAGCAGGCAGCGCTGTATCGGTTTGAAGCGCCGACCTACGGATTTGTCGGGCGGGATTTGGAGATTTTGAAGATTGAGCGATCGCTCCTCCGGCATAACGTCTTGCTGGTGCAGGGCATGGGCGGCACGGGCAAGACGACGCTGCTCAACTATTTGCGCGAATGGTGGCAGACGACGCACTTTGTCAAAGACGTATTTTATTTTGGCTATGACCAGAAAGCGCACACGCTAGAGCAGATTTTGTTTGCGATCGCCCATCGCGTGTACGACCCCTATGAGGCAGCACAGTTTCAGCCCATGCCGCTGGCGGCGCAGGTGACAAAGCTGGTGGCAACGCTGAGGGCAAACCCGTATGCGCTGATGCTGGATAACCTGGAGTCAGTGACGGGGCAGGCGTTAGCGATTCAAAATACGCTGAACCCAGAAGAGCAGGAGAAGCTGCGAGACTTTTTGCAGCGCTTAGTGGGCGGCAAGACCAAAGTGGTGTTGGGGTCGCGGGGACGGGAGCAATGGCTAAATGGAGTGCTGAACGGGGCAGTCTATGAGCTGCGGGGACTAGATCAAGAGTCGCGCACCGCACTAGCAGAAAAGATTTTGGCGCGGCAGGTGCAGGACAACCGCAAAATCGAGCGAATTCGCAGAGTGAAGACTTTCAGAAGCTAATGAAGCTGCTGGCGGGCTACCCGCTGGCGATGGAGGTGGTGCTGGGCAATCTGCGACGGCAGAGCGCAGCCGAGATTTTGGCAGGGCTGGATGCAGCGGATGTGAATTTAGATTCGGGCAGCACCGATAAGATCGGCGAGTATTTTGAAGTGTATGGATTACTCATACAATCATTTATCGTCAGATGCTC
>JAAUTN010000254.1 GCA_012031415.1 Leptolyngbyaceae cyanobacterium SM1_4_3
TCCTGGGAGTAGTTCTAACTATCGTTTCAATTTCTTAATATAGACACATCAAAAGTTGCCTCTATTGATATGTGTGATACGTGATGCTGACGAAACCATTGTTGAGTCCGCAAGGCTAACGAAATATTAATCATTTTGGAGGAAGTTTCATGCAGTGCGATCGCACCCTACTCATTTCAAGTTGCTCGTTCCCCTGAGTGCAGCGCTAGCTGGAATCATGACGGGCACTCCAGGTTTAGCGGCTGAACTCATTGCTCAGGTTAACAACTGTCCCGGTGTATTTTACGAAGAACCGTTCAACAGTGCAGTTGCAGCCCCTCAAGGTTGCCCTCCAAACGCTGCCAGCAGTCAGGTGCCAGAAACTCCTGCAACTCCTGTAACCCCGACTCAACTGATTCCCGCGCCTACTGCTCCTGTGATTCCCCCTACGCCAGAGCAGCTTGAAGAACCTGTGGCAACGGTTATTCCGGTAGATGGAACGGTGAGTGTCAGATTAATCAACTCAACCGCTGCTGTAATCCGGTATCAGGTGATTGAGGATACGGAGTTGCGATCGCTTGCAGGTGAGTCGGAAGTAACCTTACAAGGGTTGGCTACGCCAGTCACGATCACGTTCTACCGGGAAGATAGAGGATTGCTAACGGTGACTCCGGTGACAACTGCCGAGCCTGGGGTACTGGAAGTCACGTTGGATGAAACCACAGATTTGGGTGATGATGAAACTGCTCTGGTGATTCAGGAAACGGGTTCAGTTTTCTTGAATTAGATTACAGGAGATTGTCCGGTAGAGTGGCTATGGGCGCGTATTGGTGAAACAGCAGGATGAAGTAAGGATGAAGTGGGTAGGGCAATGGGCAGAAAAAAGGCATCTGTTTCAGACGCTGCAACCGCACCTCGCGATCGCACCCGATCAGAAAAGCCAACAAAAATGCCCCAGCGGTTTCGTAGCCACTGGGGACACGGATTAACCGGAGCGTGGGTGCTGGTGGCGGCCACGGCGACCGCTCTAGATTTAGGAATTGTTAACCTCCTAGAGCGGCAGGTACAGGCGCTTTTCTTTGAGGTGAGAGGGGCGATCGCCCCTCCCTCAGAAGTTGTGATTCTGGCAATCGATGAAACATCTTTAGCCCAGCAGGAGTTTTATCAGAACGACCCAGATCGCTATCCCTACCTAGAGCCAATTCAAAGCTGGCCCTGGCAGCGCTCAGCCTATGCCCAAGTCATTGACAAACTGATGGCGGCGGGTGCCCGCTCGGTTTCGCTGGATATTATTTTCTCCGCGCCCAGTAGCTATGGCGAGGCAGACGACCAGCGATTTACCCAGTCGCTTCAGCAATACGCCGATCGGGTAGTGCTAGCAGCCGAATACAGTGAAGTGGAAACACCCCAGGGATTTACCACTCAGTTGACCTTGCCGCTGCCGCTGCTTCAGACGGGTGCCGATCAGGTTGGCTCGATCAATTTTCTGGTGGAGCCTGACGGCAAAATTCACCGATTTGGCAACCAGTTTTCAAGCGAACTGATTCAAAATTCTCCAGCGGACGAGGCAAAGATCTACCGAGAGTGGGCTGCTACGACACCTACGTTTGCCGATGCGACCCTTCAGGCGGCTGGGGTGGAATATTTTCCACCTGAGGGAAATAACATCTTTTTTTATGGGCCGAGTCAAACATTTGAGCATATCCCGTTCTGGTATGCGCTAGATCCAACGAACTGGGAAACCACTCTGCAATCAGGTGAGTATTTCAGAGACAAAATTGTTTTGATTGGGTCAACCGCAGCGGTACATCAGGATTTTCATGCGGCTCCTTTTTCTAAAAGCTGGCTCTACGCACAGCCGATGGCTGGAGTAGAGATTCATGCGAATGCGATCGCTTCTCTACTGCAAGGGCGATCGCTATCTGAGGCGTTGCCCCAAGCTCCGCTACGAGGACTGGTTCTACTCGTTGGTCTAGCTGGGGCGGGGTGGCTGCTGAGCCGTCCCCTTCAGCCTGCGATGCGCTGGGTTTGGGCAATGGGACTGGCGATCGCCTGGGGAAGCGTGAGCTATGTCACCTTTACCCATGGGCAACTGATTCTGCCAACGGCTATCCCGGTGGGGGCGATCGCGTTAAGTGGCTTCTCTCAACTGATGGCAGGTTCGGTCAAAGAACAGCAGCGAAAACAACACCTGCGGGATACGCTGAAACAATACGCCACTTCTCCTATTGTCCAGAAAATCATTAGCCAGCAGGACGACCTGCAAGATCTGCTGCAAGAGCGGCAAGAGGCTCTCTTTGGCAAAGTGTTGAATGGTCGCTACAAAATTGTTAAAGTACTTGGCTCTGGTGGTTTTAGCGAAACTTATATTGCTGAAGATATGAAGCGATCGGGCAGTGCGCCCTGTGTGGTGAAACAGTTAAGAATTGCTAGCGACAATTTAGACACCTTGAAGCTAGCTCGAAGACTGTTTGCTACCGAAGCCGAAACCCTGGAACGCTTGGGACAACACGATCAGATTCCTTCCTTCCTGGACTCATTTGAGGAAGATCAGGAGTTTTATCTGGTTCAAGAATTTGTTGCAGGACATCCGTTGTCTAATGAACTCACTTCTCGCATCCCTTTACCCGAATCAAAAGTCGTTGTAATGCTGCACGATTTACTGCGGGTGTTGGAGTTTGTTCACAGTCAGGGAGTGATTCACCGTGACCTGAAACCCTCTAACGTCATCCGCCGCAAGCCAGATAATAGACTAATCCTAATTGACTTTGGAATTGCTAAAAAAATTACAACTCAGATGGCTGATGTTGAGCGTAACACCAAATTCACCGTAGCCGTAGGCACTCCTGGCTATATGCCGAATGAGCAATCTGCGGGTCGGCCCCACTTCAATAGTGATATTTATGCCTTAGGAATGATGGCGATCGAGGCGCTATCTGGGCAGCCTCCTCATTTGCTTAACCACGACGGCATGACAGGAGAGGTAATCTGGCGTAACCAGGCACCGCAGATTAGTTCTGAGTTCGCCGACGTATTAACTAAAATGGTGCGCTATGACTTCACCCAGCGATATGCTTCAGTCCGACAGGTGCGTGAAGCATTAGAACACTTACCCATTGTCTTAAACTCGGTTGTGGTCACGGCTCAAATGGGAGACAGCCCCACTGCCGCATTTGAACAGGAAGATACCGCTATTTTTGAACAGGAAGGTACCGCCGTTTTTGATCAGGGGGGCACGGCAATGTTGCCAGAAGATTTGCAGCGAAGTGCTTCAACAGATGTGACTCAAACCGAAAATACGACGCTGCTGCCTGAGAATCGAACCCATTAGCAGTGAGTGTGTTCGGCTTTTTGGATAAACCACTCCTTTTTAAAGCAATACTGCAACTACAAAATTACTACTCCAGCTATGAGATTCAACTTAACCTGGTAGCTTTTGCTGCACCTACCTGAGTTTCTGGATTACGGGTATACCAATATGCCCAAGCGATTAACACTGCTTGAAAGGGTAGTCTGGCAAAGTAAAGAGCCTGGTTATAAGGAATCCCCTCAACTGGAATGTTGTGCAGAGTCATGTAAATGTTGGCAGGAAATACTGCAATAAACAGTGAAATGAGTCCCCAGGCGGCCGCGACGCTCACTAGGGGAATCATCAAACCGATTCCTCCCAAAATTTCAAAGAAGCCACTTACATAGACTGACGTTAGCGGCGGGAAGGGCGGCGGAACAATCCGCGCATACTGTTCTGGACGGATAAAGTGAGTGATGCCAACGACAATAGTACAGATAGCCAGAATGCCGCGTAGAATCTCTTTACGGCCATAGGGAAAGTGATTTGTGGAATTCATAGACGATGATTTAGCTCAAATCATTAGTTCAAAATACTGTTAGTGTAGCGATCGCTCCTCAATTCTGCGTCTATCTAGAGTTAGTGCGATCGCCTTTCTCCAGCGATAATTTTCTGGTATGAAAATGTAGATTGCTTCTCCTTACGAATGAGTTGCCAGGATGATGTGAATCAGATCATACAGACCACAAATAGTCCAGTCCCGCTACATCCCGTGAGAAAATCAGAATTATTCTGTAGTTCATACCATGTTTAAAGTTATTACTCCTGGTTTTTCGCAAGAGTTTGAGCGTTGGACAGATGCTCTCAATACCGCCAATTCTTTGATTCCTCAATGCAAAAGATGGACTCAAGACATTCGCATCTTCCTATTTGATGAATTGGTTTGGGTTTACAGCAGAAGTCACAAATACCCTCAATATATTGGGGCCGGAATGTACGATCGCCTCGCCAAACTATTTATTCAGGAAGCGTTAGAAGAGGAAAGCACTGATTCAGAAGATAATTAAGCTAGAAAAGTAAACGGCTCAAAACTCAAAGCGGCTCAAATTTTCATTCTAAACTTTTAATTTTTACTGTCCTATTCTCTAAATTACTATGTCCCTTAGAACAATCATTCCGCTGATTTTACTGGTCTTTGTGCCTATTTCGATCGCCGCTGAACAACTGCACTGGGGGGGAACGGCAGTATTTGTCACTTCAGCACTGGCGATCGTTCCTCTCTCGATTTGGTTGACTACCGCAACAGAAAAGATTGCAGTAGTTACAGGGCCAACCTTTGGTGGATTAATCAATGCAGTATTTAGCAACGCGACGGAACTAATCATTGCCCTAACTGCACTTCGGGCAGGACTGGTTGATATTGTAGAAGCTAGCATTACAGGAAGTATTATTGGTGCCCTGTTGTTGCTATTAGGGTTGGGACTGTTGACGGGGGGCTTGCGCTATAAAGAACAGGAATTTAAACCGATTTTGGCGCGGGTAAACGGCTCCTCAATGACCCTGGCGGCAGTCGCGATCGCCCTTCCCACCCTGGTCATCAACACATCCAGAATGGTAAATGTATCCTCCATTCGCAGCCTCTCTCTAATTACCGCAGGAGTGTTAATCGTGGTGTATGGATTAACATTATTGTTCTCCTTAAAGACCCACAGTTTTCTCTACGACATTGGGATCTCTGAAGAACCGATACTGGAACCTGGAGCCGATGCTCCTGCTAAAGGAATGCGTCGGTTATTGCTTTGGCTGAGTGTATTACTCGCCTCAACCATTGCCATTGCGGTTGAGTCAGAGCTGTTTGTCGGTGTGATCGAGCAAGAAACCTCTCGCTTGGGGCTTACACCTTTATTTACAGGCGTAATTTTACTGCCGCTGATTAGTGATGTGGCGGGCTATGTGCTGGTCGTTCGCTTATCCATGAAAAATCAGATGGATCTGGCAGTTGCCACTGTGACAGGCGATAGCCTGCTGATTGCGCTATTTGTTGCACCAATTCTAGTATTTGTGGGTCAAGCAATGGGGCAACCTATTGACCTTAATTTCAATACGTTTGAAGTGATTGCTCTAGCAATTACCGTAATCGTGAGTAATTTAATTCTCTCAGGCGGACGTTCCAACTGGTTAGATGGTGCGTTTTTGCTAGCAACTTACTTTCTTTTAGGCGTTGCTTTTTACTATCACCCAGCGTAAGAAAGATGAATGAACTTTCTCAAACAGGTAGCCCAAAAGTAGAGGCGAAAGGCTGTTCGCCCCTACAGCGAATTGTGTCTTAGGCAAGTGAAAACTGCTGTAAGTCCATCTGTAACCATTTCTGCAACAATCCCCTAATGACTCTATGCCGCTGGTTAAGGTAAAAGAATCGTGTTAGAGATTCTTTGGAGTACTGAAATGATGGTTTGTCAAACACTAGCAGCGAGAGCCAAGCAAGCAGGAACTAAACACCTTCTTGGTGTGGGGTTAACTCTAATCGGTTTCATAGTATTAGCTGCCCCTCAGCAAGCTGCAACAGCTTCGCCACAACAGCATTTCCCTATTGCTCAGCGCCACACAAATCAATCGTCTCAAAATCGGTTGCCGCGATCGGTTGTGCGGCAGGTGCGTCACGATCAGCAAAACTGGATGTATCGCACCGACATGACCGCACAGGTGATTAAATTGGAAACCAATCAAAGCACGGATTTACTGCCCGAAGTGAGCGATCGCCTACTCCAAACCATTGCCCAAGAAGCGAATGTTCCAGTCAACAGTTTACGTATCACAGAAGCCCAGCCCAAAGTGTGGAACGGCTGCATGGGAGTTTATGTGCCAAACCAGGACTGCACCATGATTGCAATCTCAGGCTGGCAGGCGATCGTAGCTGGAGAAAATCAAAGCTGGGTTTTTCATTTGAGTGAAGATGGTTCACGCATTGTGTTAAATCCTACCGCCAGCGGTGGCAGCTTAACCCCCTCCTTTATTCCAACCGACGGACAGCCTACTGAACCGATTGATAACACAATTATCTTTCGAGCCGTCACTTCAGGTGGTTTGGCAGGCATTGTTTCACAAGTGATTTTAACGGCAGATGGCACCATTTATCGTCAGGCATCCCAGTCGATTTTGCCTCGTCCCTCTGATCCGGTGGTTGAGCGTCGCCTTTCACCAGAGCAGGTACAGCAATTCCAGCAGCTTTTAGAGGAACAAAGATTGCCTAATCTGAATGGGCTGAGATATATCACGGATGCTGCATTTGCCGACTATCCAACGATTACCTTCTATGCAATGGGTAGTCGGGTTGAATACATTGATCTGGCATACGATGATCTACCTGAAGCACTCCAGGAAGTGATTCAAGCCTGGAACCAGCTTTAGGTTTCATGGTCAGGTGTAGGTAGGGGCGATCGCCCCTACAACAGTTTTCACTTCGATTCTGCGGAAAAGTTGCTAGACCGATAGGATAAGGAATGTACGCTTTCTAAACAAGATTCCTTTGAGCCGCAATCCTGATTATTCTGCATCTCCCGGAACAACCAGAACGGGCGCTTTGTATGCCGTCTTTGCTTATACGTCCTGGGGGTTACTGCCGATCTACTGGAAGTTTTTTGGGCAAATTCCGGCTGTAGAAGTTCTTAGCCATCGCGTGATCTGGTCGATGGTGTTTCTCACGGGGCTACTGTTGCTGCAACAGCGCAGAGCCGAATTTACAAAGATTTGGCGATCGCCCCCTCATCTCGCCACACTCTTCTTGACCGCCACACTCCTCACTTCCAACTGGGGGCTTTATATCTACGCTGTGAATGCCGATCGCGTTGTGGAAACCAGTTTAGGATATTTCATCAACCCGCTGGTAAACGTCCTGCTCGGATCTGTGTTTCTCAAAGAAAAGCTCAATCGATGGCAAACCCTGGCTGTAGTTTTAGCTGCACTTGGGGTCATAAACTTTGTCTGGCAGCTTGGAGAAGTTCCCTGGATTGCGCTAGCTCTGGCGTTTTCCTTTGGCTGCTATGGACTGTTGCGAAAAGTGGTGCCCGTCGCACCGATGGCCGGTCTGGCAATGGAAACCCTGTTGGTTACTCCGATCGCCCTGGCTATCACCGGATATTGGGCTGCAACGGGCACAGGGCATTTTGGCACCAGTTGGACAACCAGTTTGCTATTTATCGGTGCAGGAATAACCACTTCTTTTCCACTCCTCTGGTTTAACAATGCAGCCAAACGGTTACGGCTTTCCACGTTAGGATTCTTTCAATATTTGGCTCCCAGCTTGCAACTGGTGCTGGCTCTGTGGCTTTACCATGAACCGTTTACCCCGACTCACGCAATCACATTTGGGTTAATCTGGACAGCCCTGATTCTCTACTCCACCTCATCCTGGGTGAGTGGACAGAGGAAATAAACCGACTTCTAACTTTATACAGCAAGTAGGTTCAGGTTTTTGTGTAAATGCGGGCAGAATGCCTGCACCTACACAAGAATCAAATCAGTCTCTCACAGCGAACTAGAATCGAGACTGGCAGACTCCCCCAAACTCTGTGGCAGATGAATTCCACATTCCTGCTTTAAGCCATTAAATCGAGTATCGCGTTCATTCTCATCAGCCGCAGTGAGAGGACGGCTAGAGTGCCAGTCTCCAACGGTGACATAGCCTTCATCAAACAGGGGATGATAGGGCAAATCATAGGTTTGGAGATAGTCGTACACCTGCTTAGAACTCCAGCGAAGAATCGGTAGCACTTTGTAAATGCTGCCCTGGAGATTGACGAAATCTAGCGTTTTGCGATGGTCGGTTTGGCTGCTGCGAAGCCCTGCTAGCCATGCTGTAACCTTTAACTCGCGCAGTGCCCGCTGCATCGGCTCGACTTTGCGGAGTTGGTCATAGCGGTTGAGCGACTCTATGTTCTCTTGGGTCCACAGCCGACCATAGAGCGCCTCCATCCGGGCAGGGCTAAGGGACGATTGATAGACCTTAAGGTTGAGCTTGAGGCGATCGCTCAACTGTTCTGCAAAGAGGTAAGTTTTGGTTGGCAAATAGCCCGTATCAATCCAAATCACCGGAATATCAGACACAATGCGAGTCACCATGTGCAGCATTACAGCAGAGTGAATGCCAAAACTAGTCGTCATTGCCAGTCCGCTGTCAAACGTCTCAACGGCCCATTTCACAATCTCGACCGCATCTGCATTTGCGAACTGATGATTGATTCCGTTTAGGTTCGTTTCGGTCTGCCCCCATTTCAAGCTAATCATTCAACTTTCCTTTCGATCTTTGATTTTGTGCGATCGCCGCCTCTCCGATAATCGCATATAGTGCTGATCACTTGGGTCAATCCAGGAATTTGACCGTGCAGCAACAGGGAGATAACGGTGACGCGAAAAACACTTTACTTGGCTAGCCCCTACGGGTTTTCCCAGCAGCAAAAGGCGCTGCTGCTGCCGCCCATCATTCAGATGTTAGAAGCATTGGGGGCAGAAGTTTGGGAGCCATTTGAGCGCAATAACCAGGTTGATTTTTCTCAGACAGGCTGGGCTTATCAGGTGGGCCAGGCAGACTTCAATGATGTGAAAAACTGCGACGGCATCTTTGCCGTTGTCAATGGAATGCCGCCCGATGAAGGAGTCATGGTTGAACTGGGAATAGCGATCGCCCTCCACAAAGCTATCTTTCTATTTCGGGATGACTTTCGCCGCTGTACCGACAGTGAGCATTATCCGCTCAACCTGATGGTTTTCTCAGGCTTACCCCAAAAGACCTGGAAAGATTATTACTACACCTCACTGGAGGAAGTTAAATCTGAGAAAAAGGCGCTCTATCGCTGGCTCAAGGGAGCATAGAGGAAGGAGAAATCCTACTCAATTAGGGTATCAATTACCGACTATCAATTACCGACTCACCAAAACTGCAACAGCCAAGACCTGAATCCAGGCATGAGTTTCTGGAACTGCCAAATCTGTTGATGTATCTCTACGGGTTCTCTGGAAGTTCTATAGGAGGCAAGATGATGCATCTAACTGGAAGTATTGGGTTTAAAAAATGGCGATCGCCCTTCCTCATCCTGATTGCCCTGACCAGCCTGGTTGCCCTGCTGATAGGGGGGCAGTTGAATCGCAGTGCGGTTGCTCAAACTGTAGAGGCGGAAACGCCAGCAGAAGTCGGGGCGATCGCCCAGGTTAACCTGGCGCAACCCTTTGAGCAGCTTGGGATAGAAGGTGCAATCCTGATCTATGACCAGAATGCAGACCAGTTTTATGAACACAACCCCAGCCGCAACGCAACAGCCTTTTTCCCTTTGTCTACCTTCAAGATTTTCAATGCACTCGTCTCTCTAGAAACGGGTATAATCCGCGATGATGTCACCGTCCTGACTTGGGATGGCATTGAGCGTGGGTTCCCGAACTGGAACCGTGACACCAATCTTCGCCAGGGTTTCAAAGATTCGGTCGTCTGGTTTTATCAAGTCCTGGCTCGTAAAGTTGGGCACGAGCGAATGCAGGATTTTATCAATCAGGTTGAGTATGGCAATCGCAACATTGGCACAGCCGAAGCGATCGAGCGGTTTTGGCTGGATGGCCCCCTGCAAATTACGCCCCGCCAGCAAATCGAGTTTTTGCAAAAGCTCTATCAAAATGAACTCCCCTTCTCTCAACGCACCATCGATCTCGTCAAAGACATCATGGTATTTGAGCGCACTCCAACCTATGTACTGCGTGGCAAAACAGGTTGGTCAGATATAGTTGAGCCAAATCTAGGCTGGTTTGTTGGATATTTAGAACAAAACGATAACGTCTACTTTTTTGCCACCAATATTGACATCCAGGACGACGATGACCCCTCTGTTCGCATCGAAGTAACCCGACGCAGCCTTAGTGCATTAGGACTGTTTTGAGAATCTGAAGCGGCTTAGACTCGTTTCCAAGCTTTAACCTCGTTTCCAAGCTGGAACTTGGTAACGAGGCAAATCCATGATCCTTAGCAACGATGCGCGATCGCCAAGCAGCTAAGGATCGTGGATTAAATAACCTGCAATTTGTAGGTTGGGTTGAGCTTTGCGAAACCCAACAAGCATAGGATGTTGGGTTTCGCGGACTCAACCCAACCTACGGAAGTTATTTAATTTTCATTCCTAAGCAACATCGCTGAGCAGCCTTACGGAACTATCCAGGAGCAGGGCGGAATCGTTCAGCAGCAGGGCGGAATCGTTCAGCAGCAGAGCGGAATCGTTCAGCAGCAGGGCG
>JAAUTN010000038.1 GCA_012031415.1 Leptolyngbyaceae cyanobacterium SM1_4_3
TCTGCTCCTGATGATTGCTGCATAAGCTCCTGGATGATTCCGCACTGCTCCTGGACGATTCCGCACTGCTCCTGGATGATTCCGCACTGCTCCTGGACGATTCCGCACTGCTGCTTGGCGATTCCGCACTGCTGCTTGGCGATCGCGCAGGGTTGCTAAAGCTCGTGGATTTAATAATTCCAGTTAAGTAGGTTGGGTGAAGCAAAGCGCAACCCAACACCCCCAGCATCAGACCTAGCATCGAACGTAGAATGATCAACGCAAAGCGTCCCCATCAAAGCCCAATTCCCAATATGGACGGTATGGGCTATACTTCTTGCCCCTGTTCCCGTTAGTGCTTCTGTTGGGTTCCGCTGCGCTTCACCTAACCTACGGGTAGCAATGGTTTTGGGAGTTGTGTCCAGGGAACCAGGTAGAGTAGTGAGGGCGAATTGAATGAGGTAAGCACAGTGGGCATTGGAGAAATACTGGTTTTGATTCTGCTGCTGGTTGTCGCTTTTGCCATCTTCGGCTGGTTTATGCGCGTGACAAAGGCGGTGATCAGCATCGGAATTACTATCTTTTTGTTCTTCCTGGCGCTCTACTTCATCTTTGGCATCACCCCTTTGGGATTGTTGCGACAGATCGTGCAACTCTTTCAAAGCTGATTAATGGCATAAATCAGGACAAAATGGCACTGACTTGAGGGGCTGAGATCTGCGACTTCAGATCTGCGACTTCTTTAAGAAGTCGCAGATCTTGGTACTCATTTTCTACTTGTTTTAGTGCAGTTCAGCCATGATGCTTTCCTAACTGCTCAACAGAGTCATTTGTGCCTTTGAATTTGTCACGGGTGTTTTATGAGTTAACATACCAACATCTTTTAATCGCGGAATCGCACTGGGTGCATCATTAGTGTGCAGTGTAGTCAACACCAAATGTCCGGTCAGGGCTGCCTGCACTGCGGTTTCGGCGGTTTCATGATCGCGAATTTCACCGACCATAATTACATCTGGGTCTTGCCGCAAAATAGCCCGTAGCCCTGCGGCAAAGGTCATTCCAGCGGGTTCATGTATCTGGGTTTGAGTAATACCGGGTAGCAAGTACGTTAGGAAACTCTCGGAAGAAGCGATCGCTCACTTCTGCATCAAGCAAAGATATTGCTGATGGAAGGGATAAATTCTCGTAGGGGCGAACGGCCTCACCCTTTTGGGGGCATAAGCCTTGCCAGCGCATCCTTTACTGCGGCGGGCAGTTGGCGCATAATTTTGCCTTTCTCACGATCGACTGCGACTAGGGCAACCTGTGCCGTCACGTATAATTCCTGGCGATCGAGAGAATGAATCTGGTAGTCCCAGTTAATTCTTGCGCCTTCCATTTGAATCATTCTGGCTTTGACGATCGCTGCCATTCCCATCCGCAACGGGCAATGATAGCGAATTGATAGCTCGACAACGGGCAGGTCGCAGCCCAGCGCTACCAGGTCGGCAAATTCAATGCCGAGCGATCGCAAACATTCCACCCGTGCCTCTTCTAACCAGGCGACGTAGGAACCGTGCCAGACCACTCCAGCATAGTCTGTGTGGTGTGGCTGTGCCCGAACTGGATATTCAAACCAGCTTTCTGTCACTGCCTGCAATGAGTTTTGATTAATCGCGCCAGTAGACTCTAGCTGAGGCTGCATGAGAAATAACTCCTACTCAACACAGGGCTTTTCAAAGAAGCCACATTTCCACATCAATTTTTACATCATTCAGCCCTTTGATTGCTACTGAGAGCGCTGGATAGAACCAAATAAGTAGAAGAACCGAGAGAACGATCTTCGATTCAACTTAAAAATAGAATTTTTCGTGGTCTGTATTTAAAGTTGCTATAGAGTCTAATTAATAGAAAGCATTTCATTTTATTAAAATAAATTCAAAGGATGAACTTACTTAAACAAATACATATCAGGGGTTATGATAGCTAACTGAAGGTGAATTAAAAATTCACAGATAACGATTTGTTGCTTGATATTCTCCATGTCAAACTATTACAAATCGTTAATTTGTCTGTTAGCCAGTTCAAATTTTGGCGCACCAGGCAAAATAGACTTTGCCTAAAAATCAGCACAATACCAGTACTCATTAAGTCAGTTGAAAACGATTTAACCAAGGGGCAGCAATGATAGAAAAAATTTTGCTTGCAAGTTCTGGCACGGGGCAATCTGAAGAAATGCTCAAAGCGTTGATGGAAATTCCTTCTATCCAACGATCTACAGTTAATGTTTTGCACGTTGTGCCACCTCAGGCTAGTGCTGATGCCATGACTCAAAAGTGGGAAGATGGCGGCAAAACACTGGCAGTGGCAATTCAAGCTCTAGGGCTTGACCCAAATCGCACAACCGCAATGTTGCGGGAGGGTGATCCTAAAGACGTGGTGTGTCGAGTCGCCGAAGAGATCGACGCTGACCTGATCATCATGGGGTCACGAGGGCTGAAGCGCTTGCAGTCAATTTTGGAAAATTCGGTCAGTCAGTATGTGTTTCAACTGGCTTCGCGACCCATGCTGTTGGTCAGAGATGATATCTATGTCAGGAAGATCAATCGCATCATGGTGGCGATGGATAAATCTGACTCGGCTCAAGCTTCTCTGAAGCTGGCACTGGCGTTTTTGCGAGATATCAAGGGTGGGCAGCTTGTCCTAGTTCATGCCAATCCTGATCTGAAGGTAAAGCGGGATGAGGTGGAGGTTGATCCAAACCAAGATCCGGTTTTGCTTCCGGCGATCGCTGAGGCAAAAAAACTGGGCATCAACTATCGCTGTGTAGCGCCAGTCGGCAAGCCGGGAGCGCGAATTTGTCAGATTGCTGATGAGCTAAACGTCGATTTACTGGTACTCGGTTCGCCGGAGCGCCGCCCCTCCATTGCAAAAGCGCTGCCCGATTTAGATCGTCTACTGGGACAATCCCTCTCAGACTACGTGCGGGTTTATGCAAACTGTCCGGTGATGTTGGTTCGCACTGCTGCCTGAGGAATGTAGCTCGAACAGGGTAATCTAAACCGTGTAAATTAATGAGCGTTGCTGAATTCTGATATTTTGCAACGCTCATTGTTTTGAGTTGTCTTAGATGAAATCTCCCGCTCCCCGCAATCGTACCCTCCAGTTGAATGAGGCAGAGCGATCGCACTACTGCCAAAAGCTAATCCAGCTAACCAAACCTGTTGAACCCGCCAGCCTGGTAGGACGAACGGTTTGCCAAGATTTGTTTGAAGTCTTGGACTACTTGCCGATTGGGTTTGTCGATTTGCTATTTGTCGATCCGCCCTATAACTTGAGCAAGCGCTTTAATCAACAGACAGTGAAGCGGCGATCGCTCTCCGACTACGAAACCTGGGTTGATAGCTGGCTCTCACGCCTGATTCCTATACTTAAACCTGACGCTTCAGTTTATCTTTGCGGCGATTGGCAATCTTCTCCTGCGCTCTACGCCGTTGCCTCTCAACACTTCATCATCCGCAACCGTATCACTTGGGAACGCGAAAAAGGACGCGGTGCAAAGACAAACTGGAAAAACTGCGCCGAAGATATTTGGTTCTGCACGGTTTCTGAAAACTATTACTTCAATGCAGAAGCTGTTCAACTAAAGCGACAGGTACGCGCCCCGTATACTGACGTTCAAGGTTTGCCTAAAGACTGGGAACGCAGCCCCAACGGTAACTTTCGCCTCACCGCAGCCTCTAATTTATGGACAGATATCACCGTACCGTTCTGGTCAATGCCCGAAAACACCAATCACCCTACCCAAAAGCCAGAAAAGCTGCTGGCGAAAATCATTTTGGCAAGTTCGCCTCCTGGAGCGGTTGTGCTTGATCCATTTCTTGGCTCTGGCACGACTTCGGTAGTCTCTAAAAAACTCGATCGCCAATTTGTTGGGGTTGAACTCGATGAATATTACGCTTGCTTAGCTGAGAAGCGGTTAGAGCTAGCAGAGAGCGAGCGTCAAATTCAAGGATATGGCGATCGCGTCTTCTGGGAACGCAACAGCCTTCCGCTACAAAAATATACTCAATCGTAATACTTCTTAACTAAGATTTTTCAATTAAAAGAGCGTCAGGTTACTAGATGCCTAACGCCCTTTGCTTCAAAAGCAAATCCTAATAAACCTGTCGGCAGATCGATCAAGAACCCTTTCCTTCCCGGCTAGCCGTCTGAATGTAGAGGATCAACAGAAAGACCGTTGGAACCAAAACAAACAGAATAACGGCAACAAATCCTAAATCATTAACTTGCATTGAATCCAGCCCCTAAGCTCATTCAAAAAGACAGACCTGACATCAGGATACCACCCACAGAGTTTTACATTTCGCCTACTCATCAAACCACAGCTGTAAGAGCTAGAGGCACACCCCCAGCTTTACAACTATTCACTTGGGGCAATTGTCCACCTATGGCTTCGTTTTCACACTCACTGGTCCATTGACAATTGTTTGGCAGGCCAGTCGATAGGTGTCCGGCTTTTTTTTGAGCTTGCGATTCTCGACTTCAGTTCTGGGCGATAAATTTTCCATCCCTTCTACAATTTCCACAATACAGGTACCGCACTGCCCATACCCACCGCAGTTCATCATCTTGCCCATGAAGGTATAAAGGTCAATGCCGTTTTCAAGAGCTTTGAACCTCAAATTTGCACCATCCGCAGCAATAACTTCCCGATCTTCTTCGACAAACTTAATATTAGCCATATCGCTTTTCTTCCTTGCGCTTTCTATTCATAGCGCTTGATTAGCTCCCCACAGTGGTTACACGCCCTGTAAACTTTCACATTTGTTTACAAGCTTTTTTCTAGCCTAGCAAAATTCAGAACCCCAAAAAATTTGTTTCAGGGCAATCGGGGATCAACAAAAAAGTAATAGGGGAGGATGCCTCTCGATTTTGCACACCCATACGCGGGGACAAACACCCAAACTCTCACCCGATCGCACCGCCAACCGTAGACGGATTGAATCCTGGGAAGGCGCAATCGCTCGACTTGATTCGCACACACGCTGAACAATTGGCAGCCGTTCTTGTCGAACCTGTTCAGAGCCGTCAGCCTGATCCTCAGCCTCAAGCTTCTCTGCATGACCTCCGGCAAATCACCCGACCACTTATTGACTACTACGATCCGCCCAAAGGCTACTCTGATGAGTTTAGGTAGGAGTGTCTCAGAATATATGTCAACAGTTCAGGTTTTCGTGCCATCGAACGAGTCAAAAAGGTGCATCATACCACCGTGATCGATTGGGTCGCACAAGTCGGCGAACGTTTACCCGATAGCTACGCTCCAGACACCCTTCCCCAAGTTGGGGAACTTGATGTGAACCATTCAGTTCGACTGCTACTTCACTACCTAAAATTCGAGGATATCCCTGTTCCCGCTTGATTCATACCCATATTTAGAAACGCCTTCAATAACTACTTCGGTAGGAAATTAATGCTCTACACTGGGAATCCAAATTTACAGATATATGAGTTTGAAAATGATGTGGCTGGGGCGATCGCCAATTATCTGAAGTAAAGAAGACAGAAGGAACCCTAGATAGTTTGCAGGGCGGAGCATTTGTAGTTTCAACGTGCTTGAGGGAGGGGCGATCGCTTACTTCTAGATTCCAATGAATGAGCTTGATGCACATCCCTAAATATCTCTGCGAACTAACGGTTCTGGTCAGCGGTTGCTGACACCTTTGCAGATCCACAAGAGGATTTCATCAATCCGCTGCACCAGAATGGTTAGCCTGCTGCCATAACACTATTTAAGCGGATTAATCTAAGAATCACTATAAAACCTACGTTAGACTTGACATTATGGCGAATATAGATTGTAACTTGCATGGGTCAAGCTTGGAAAAAAGTACAAAAACATCGGCAGGCAAAAGCTAAGCTCTCTGGATTGATGAGTAAAGCTGATCAAGTCATTGTTATCCACTACTCCTGTGAAAGTTTCTATGACCGCCCCGATGGCTCATCGCCAAGAATTACGTCTATTGCTGTTCGGAATCTAGAATCTGGTCAGACTACATCCTTTTCTATTCATCAAGTGGCAGAACGAAAAGGTTACTCAGCAAGTGATTTAGAGCAGCACTATGACCAATTAGAAAGGCTAATGTTGGACGAATTCTATGAATACGCACGCCGTCATGGCTCTCATACCTGGCTGCACTGGAACATGAGGGATATAAATTATGGCTTTCCAGCGATCGCACATCGCTATAAAGTTCTTCAGGGTGATCCTGAAGAGATTAGTGAATCTAAGTTAGTTGATCTGTCTCGACTGCTCATTTCAATTTATGGTGTTGCTTATATTCAACACCCCCGCTTGACTAGCCTAGTTGAAAAAAACTCAATATCACACAGGGATTTTTTAGATGGAAAGACTGAGGCGGATGCTTTTATAAACAAACAATACGTAAAACTGCATCAATCTACCTTGAGGAAAGTAGATGTTCTTGCCAACATAGTTGAGCGTGCTGCTGATGGTTCGTTAAAAACGAATTCTAGCCGAAAAGATATTTATGGAAATTACCTTACAGCCTTTGTTGAGCTGATCAAAGAAAATCCGGTGATAAGTTCAGTTGTAGGCGTAATTAGTTTTGTAAGTGCGGTAGTTGGCATACTTGCTTTGTTTGTGAAATAAGTACACTTGTTGCTATCCCATAGATAACCTTGCTGTACCGTCTCAGCTCAGAAACGAAGCAGGCTAACAACTCACTAGACAGAAAGTTTCTGCTTATTCCCTTAAGTAGCTTAGATAAGCAGAAAATTTCTGTATATCATCTGGAAACAGGTAGATAAGCAGAAAATTTCTAGATATTATTCCAATTCAGGTGAATACGCAGAAAATTTCTTCCTACTATTCGCTAAGCAACAACGAGATGCAAAGCCGTTTCCCTTTTGAAGGAATTGCCCATTCAATCAAAAAGCTTTGGGCAATTGTGATTCTACCCAAAGCTTGATTGCATAATTTAGTTTCAAGAAGCTTAACTGAGATCTTGCACCAGGGACAAGAGGCATTGCACTAGAGCCTTGAGATCAATCTCAGGCTCAAAGCTAAAACTCGTTAAAACGAGTTGAAACGGTCTCCTGGCTGGCGTTTGAGTCGGTTTCAACTGATTTAAGCTATTAGCCCGAAATTGATTTCAGGGCAGGTCATCGGGCGACAGATCAGTTTGAGTTAAAGTAGGTTCAATGAGTCTTTAAGCTTCTTGAGAGAGTCTCTGAGAGTGTTGAGAGAGTTTCTGAGGCTATTTGAAGAGTTTTTGAGAGTGTTGAAAGAATCTCTAGGAATGTCGGAAGAGTCTTTGGGAGTATCGAGCGAGTCTCTGAGAATGTCAGGAGAGCCTTTAAGGGTGTCGAGCGAGTCTTTAAGAATGTTGGAAAAGTCGCTGAGAATGTTGGAAGAGTCTTTGGGAGTGTCGAGAGATGTTTCTAGGAATGTCGGAAGAGGTTCAGGGATTGATTGAACAGGATTTTGCTTAATCAATCCCTACAATGAGAGACGCTAGACAGTAGGTTTATCTGTTTTAGGACGACGGTTGCCGATTGACTTAAACCGCTCTCCAAGTTGGTCTGCTACGCTTTTGAGCCCGGGTGAGTGCTTGGCAGCAGCTTTGACAAAGTCGTAGACCAGGAGGCTACTTGCCATTGATTCACTACCGACTGCCATTAGGGTATCGTCTACTTCTTCGGTCAACTGATTCAGCAAGCCGAGTATCTCGGTCAGGGCAACCGTTAGCTGATAATCCTTTTCAAACTCCTCAATATTAAAGTTTCCTGGCAATATTTCCGGGTTATTTTGGGTGACGCTAAGGCTATTTCGGACAAAGGCGAGACTCTTATCGCCCATCTTGATGCGTTTACGGCGTTCGTCTGCGGTTAGACTAATTAAAAAGAACATGATAGCGCGAATGGTGGCGATCGCCGCTTTAATATCCGCTAAGTTTTGGTTTGAGAGCGTTGCGCTAATGTTTTGGTAGGGCACAGGCTGATTCCTTCTCTAGAGAACAAATGAGAGCGGATAGAGTGCGTTAACTGCACTGCTTATCCGTCTGTAGGGTTCCCGGCTACACGGAAGAATAAACATTGGTGATATCAAACGAAAGCGATCGCCCCCAAAGAAGCGATCGCCCTCTCATTTCAAACTACGTTTAACTTCTACTTTTCCTCTACCCAAGCTTCCAGCATACTGGCGGGAATTTGGATAAAGGGATGAGCGAAGACAGCTTTGAGTGCTTCACGTCCTCCTACATCCATTGCTTTTTGTAGCCGTCGTTTCAGCGTTGGATATTGTTGAATCGCTTGCTCTACCGATAGCTCGGCTTGCTGAGGCGTGGGGTTAGACTGCGCTAGTTTTTCGAGCAGCTTTTGGATATCACTACGCAGCGCTGTGAGTGAGGCATCTTCGGTGAGTGAGTTGAGCGGCACGACCGCAGCCACTTTATCTGATGGAACGGTGACAGGGGGTGCAGGACTAATTGTAACAGTGTCAGAAGCAGGATCATTGGCAAAGCGGCGCGTCATGCCTGCTACATCAATGCCTGCGGCTTGGCGCAACTGTTCTAAGAACGAAGCGACCTGGGTAGCGGTACCACCGTGTTTCGTGTCGATCACACTAACGTTTTGCACGTCTATGTCGGGCACGGTGGAGGTAAGGGTTTTCAGCAATACTTCTAGTTTTTGGAACAGGAAGATTTCACGAGCGTTGGGGCCAGCAGCTTTCCAGGACTCGGTTAAACGTTTGGTACCCAGTGCTTGAGCTTTACCGTCTTCAATGATGCGAGAGGCGTTACCTTTTGCCTGGGCGATCGCCCGCTTACACTCTGCCTCAGCCGGAGCGACTACATCCGCCTGAAGCTGTTGCTCAACCTGCTTAATGCGTTCCGTTTGCACGGCGACGTTTGCCTGGGTGCGGGCAACGATTGCGGCAATCTCACCTTCGGCTTCAGCAATAACGGCTGTACGTTTGGTGAGGGCATCCTGAATCCGCTGGTCGGCTTCTGCTTTGGCAATTTCAATCTTCGTTTCAATCTGCTTTAACGACGTAGTTTGTTGGTTTGCAGCCGTGCGAATGGCGGACTCAGCCTGTGCTTGAGCTTCGGCAATTCGGGCATCACGCAGCAGGTCTGCTCGCTGTTTGCGTCCAATTGAGTTGAGATATTGCACGTCATCGGAGATATTTTGAATCTGGAGGTTATCTAACACCAGTCCTAGTTTCTCTAAATCATCTTCCGCCTCTTCGAGCAAACTTCTAGCAAAGGCAGATTTATCTTCATTAATTTGCTCTGGAGTGAGACTGGCTAACACGCCGCGCAAATTACCTTCTAGCGTTTCCTTAGCCATTTGCATAATCTCTTTTTGGCTCTTACCCAAAAGCCGCTCGATCGCATTGTGAATCGTGGGTTCTTCCCCCGCGATTTTGATGTTTGCTACTCCTTCTACAGTGAGTGGAATGCCGCCTTTGGAGTAAGCACTAATTACCCGCAGGTCAATAATCAGGTTAGTCAAATCCATCCGAAAGGCGCGTTCTAGCAAGGGCACTCGGACGCTGCTGCCGCCTTTAACCAGACGATAGCCAACCTTACGCCCAGTTGAAAGAGTGCGACGGCTTCCGGCAAAGATGAGAATTTCACTGGGCTGACAGATGTAATAGAGGTTGCGGAGTACCAGCGCTCCAGCCCCGGTTCCAGCGCCGAGGGCGATGAGTAATGCAAGAATGGCTTCCATGATTAGTTTTCTCCCTCTGGCTGTACTTTCTGAGCGTTACTGTTCTGGGCGTGGTATCCGTTTTGCTGGCTGAGTGTGCCGACGACATCAATTCCCAGGGTTTGATCAACCCGATCGAGAAACTGACGCACGGTTTCGGGGTAGGCGTTGACCAAGCTAGCGATCGCCTTCCCATCTCCGTTATCAATCACGTTGATATGCTTGAGGTGAACCCGACCGGGAATCTTCGCCGCCTCTTGCAGCACCATTTCAATTTGCTGGGTTAAGAACACCTCTGAGGCATTGGTTCCGGCTTCCTGCCAAACTTCAGCAAACAGATCATTCACCTGTGCCGCAGCCTGAGCATTTTCAGAGAGAACAGAGGCTTCCCCTCGTGCTTGCAGTTCCTTTGCCTGACGTTCAGCTTCGGCGGGCAAAACCTGATCGGCTTCCAGACGCAATCGTTCTAACTCAGCTCGAATTGTTTGAAGCTCCTGTTCGGCTCTGGCTCTGGCTTCTTGAGCAGCAGCAGTAGTGCGCTCTTCCTCAGATTTTGCCTGTTGCTCTAGTTCTGCTTTGATTCTACGTAACTCATTTTCTTTTTGCTGAATGATTGAACGCGCTTGGGTTTTTGCCACCTCTGACTGACGCTTGCAGTCTGCTTCGATTTGCTCTGCCTCAGTCAGAGCGTTGGATTCGGCAATTTCGGCATCACGCAGCACCACAGCAATCTGGCTGCGACCAATCGAGTTGAGGTAATCGACATCATCGGCAACACTTTGAATTTTTAAAGTATCAATGTGTAGACCCATCTTGGACAAATCGCGGCTGACATCTTCAGTGATGCGCTCGGCAAACACCAGTCGGTCTTCGTTCAATTCTTCCGGGGTGAGAGTGGCAACTACGCCGCGCAAGTTCCCCTCTAACGTCTCTCTCGCCACACGGGAAATTTCGGAAGAGTCACGATCGAGGAAGCGTTCAATTGCATTGCCGACAACCATTGGATCGCTGGAAATTTTGATGTTGGCGATCGCCTGAATCTTTAAAGGAATTCCCCCTTTGGAGTAAGCATTCTTTACCTCTACTGGAACGGGCATAGTGGTCAAATCCATCCGCTTGATCGTTTCCAGAATCGGAATGCGAACGGTGCGTCCGCCAAAAATCACTCGATAGCCAACGGTTTCACCTTCTTTGGTGCGTCGCTTCAATCCTGATAGAATTAAGATCTCGTTGGGGTTACAGATACATAAGATGAGTTTGTAAATCCAAATGAAAATGGCGATCGCCACCAATATTGAGATTGCTAACGGCAAACTTCCAACCAGTTCATTCCTGATGCCATTGTTGGACGTTTCTGCTGGGAAAATAGGATCAACTTGGGCTATTTGTGCCATTGGAATAGGTGTAGACACTAACTGAAGCTCAGCACGATTATGGTTCATGAGTTTAAATTCCTGGTAATGGGCGTGATGCGGTCAAGTTACTGCTTTGAAGGACTTCTCAGATACGACCCAAATTCGATTTCCTTCTACTCCCACAATCACCACACGTTCACCTTTGACCAAAGTAACAGCTTCCTGAGTCGAGGCGGTGAAATCAATCATCATTCCTTTTGCATTAACACGCACTTTCCCTCTACTAGAGGAATCAAAAGGAATTTCGACAATTCCTGAAAGCCCAGCCAAATCTCCAGATCTCACCAGGCTGTCGGCTTCTTGCTGACGCAATGAGTGCAGCGCCCAAACGATCGCCGTGCCACAAATGATGCCGATGGCTATCGCCAAACCCAACACCAGTGACGATGGTAAGACAGGCTGTATTCTCGACAACAACAGCCCAGTTAGCCCAAAGAAACAACTTCCAAACGTCCAAAACCGCAGTTTCAGGATAGGTAAACCCATGCGTCTGCGA
The DNA here is from genome assembly GCA_012031415.1 of Leptolyngbyaceae cyanobacterium SM1_4_3. Classification (GTDB taxonomy): domain Bacteria; phylum Cyanobacteriota; class Cyanobacteriia; order Elainellales; family Elainellaceae; genus JAAUTN01. Next base: position 11,611 of record JAAUTN010000038.1, read on the forward strand.
CGAGGACTAATCAGGGTTGCGAGTTCACCGCGTTCTCGCTGTTCCATCGCGTTTCCGGTATGAGGATCAACCTCGTACTCCCGATCGAGTTCCCAATCTGAATCAATATCTGCACCATCAAACCCCGCCAGTGCAGAGAGAAGCGTAAAGCTGCCGCCAATCAAAAAGCAAAGTTGATACAGGGTTAACATAGGACAGGTTAGGGGTAAGGTCTGACAGAGCTTACTGTTCACAGTACAGTTATAGCCCTCCCACACCCTTCACCTGGATGGGTGATGGAGAAAATTATTATTTAGGATTTAACCTCGTTGAAATAACCTCGTTACCAAGCTCCAGTTTCCAGATTGCTTGGACTAGTAAACGAAGCGATTGTCAACAGGAAGCTGGAGCTTTTTCCTTTGCATTGCTAAGCTGGAGCTTGCAGCGCGTTTAACTTTCCGCTTCACCTCTCACTGGTTTATCAGGTATCAATGTCGATGTTTTCATAGAGAGCAATGATGTCAATTTGAGCTTCAAACATACTTAGGGATAATGTGACATTCGGCTCATCATATTCTGATAGCAGCCATTGATTGGCAGCAGTTTTCACATAGTGTTCTACATGAATGCTGTACTGATCGATGAGGAGATACTCGCGGAAGCTGCCAACAGTCCGGTAAGCGGAAAAATTTTCGCCGTGATCATAATCTTGGGTTGATTTGGATAACACTTCAGCAATAAAACAGGGATTGATCACGGTGTCGGTACGTCCTGTTTGAAGCTGTAGAGGCTTTTCGACCACCATGATATCGGGATAGGTGTAGAGATTGCGATCAGGAATCCAAAGTCGTTGGTCGGAGCCGAAAATCCGGTAGGGTTTGCCTCGCAAAACAGATTTAAGAAGGGCTGCAAGATTTATTGCCAACTCATTATGGTCAGGCGTACCCCCGGTCATAGGAACAATAGCTCCATTGCGATATTCACTGCGAGTTTCAGATACAAGTTCGAGTTCAAGATACTCATCAGGGGTGTAGCTTCGTTGTTCGATTGCCTGTGTCATGGTATGTTTCCGGCTCCTAATGTTTCAATTTAGTGACTGATCTGCTTAATTGTTTCTCCCTCACTCCGTTAGATAGATCTGTTGGATGAATTCATAGATTGATGACTTGTTTTTTGTAACCAACAAATTTGTAAGTGTTCAACGGTTTGGCGATCGTAGGATTTTGGGGCGTTTTTGTTTCGTAGGGATCGAGCATCTATTTTAGGGCGGAGCGATCGCATCTCGCAAATCGCTAGCCAAACCGTTGCTGGAGGAAGTCAACCAGTAGGCGAATTTTAGTAGAAAGGTGACGATTGACAGGATAAATGACGTAAATTGAGAGTTCAGTTGGGTGGTAATCTGGCAACACAAGTTGGAGTTTACCCTGCTGGAGTTCTGGCTCCACAATAAATTGAGGCAGAAGTGTAATGCCTAACCCGCGCACAGCTGCATCTCTCAACACTTCACCATTGTTAGAACATAATGTGCCATTGACAGGGAATGTATATTCTCCATCAGGGCCAATGAGTGTCCATTGATTCTCAACGGCAAGCTGTCCGTAGTGCAAACAGGAGTGATGTCGCAGTTGACTGGGATGAGTTGGGAGGTCGTGAGTTTTAAAGTAAGTGAGTGAGGCACAGAGTACCCGCTGAGCCGGAGCAAGCGTGTGAACAATTAAACTGGCACTTGCTTGAGGTTTAGCAATCCGCACGGTGAGATCAAAACCTTCTTCGATTGGGTCAACGAAGCGATCGCTCAAGGTCAACTGCACCTGAAGGTCGGGATATTGCACTAAAAAATCAGCTAAAGCAGGAGACAAATGTATTGTTCCAAAGGACATCGGTGCATTCACGCGCAGGCTTCCTCTGGGTTCGGTTTGAAGCTGGGTGAGCGATCGCTCTGCTTCTTCCAGACTGGTCAAAATTTCTATACAGCGTTCGTAAAATGCCAGTCCTGTTTCAGTTGGAGTCACCACTCGTGTACTGCGGTGTAACAACTGCACACCCAAATCATTTTCCAGGGCAATCACTAATTTATTGACTGCTGAGCGTGACAGCCCCATTTCTCGTGCTGCCGCCGCAAAACCGCCTGAAACTACAACTTGAGTAAAGGCACGCATTCCTTCAAACTTATCCATAAAGCGAAGACTGTAGAGTTTTTAGATACAATGTGTCCTTAGAATAGCATATTGTCTTTTTTAGAGATTCAATTCATAATAAGAGTATTCCAAAAGCAATTCAACTCTAGAACGAGGAGGAAACCAGATGATTACCATTCGACCCGCTCAAGAACGTGGCGCTGCAAATTTTGGTTGGCTCGATAGTCGTCATACCTTCTCCTTTGGCAACTACTACGATCCTCGGTACATAGGTTTCGCCGATTTGCGCGTGATCAATGAAGATAAAGTGACTCCTGGAAAAGGCTTTGGCACTCACGGACACCGGGATATGGAAATCGTTTCCTATGTGTTAGAAGGTTCATTAGAACACAAAGACAGCATTGGCACTGGCTCGGTGATTCGTCCCGGAGATGTGCAGCGGATGTCTGCTGGAACGGGAATTCAGCACAGTGAGTTTAATGCTTCTCACACTGATCCGGTGCATTTCCTGCAAATCTGGATTTTGCCAGAGCAAAAAGGAATTGAGCCTGGGTATGAGCAAAAAAACTTTTCTGATGCAGAAAAGCGCGGTACGCTGCGGCTAGTTGGTTCTCGTGATGGTCGAGATGGCTCAATCACGATTCACCAAAATGTTGATCTGTATGCTAGTGTCTTGCACGAAGGGGACACTGTAAACCACAGATTGGCAGAGGGCCGGGTTGCCTGGGTGCAAGTGGCGCGAGGTGCCGTTCAACTCAACGGTCAAACGCTTGCCGCAGGCGACGGAGCCGCTGTCTCTGAGGAATCGGAGATTACACTGCAAGGAACTGCCCAAGATGCAGAGGTGCTGTTGTTTGATATGGCGGCGTAGGTGCCTTGCTGGTTGTGTGATGTTTACAGCAGTTTTCACTTGCACAAAACGCAAATCCTTGCCGTGACAGGGCTGAAATACAATGAGTAGGTAACTCAGTTTAAGGCAGCAGCAACCTTGGCAAGTAGCTGGTGGGAGATCCAAGTTCTCTGTGATCTGGTTTTAGAAGATTTGGTGTTTTGGCGGCTGGAAACGTTTGGCTGTCGCGGCACCTCTAGTGAGATTAAGGGACATTCCTGCCTGATAAAGGCTTATTTACCGCAAATTCAGGCGCAGTTGCTAGATTTAGCGGCTTTATCGCTGCTGTTGCGGCAGGATGCTCTCTGTGCTGAACTGCCGACTCCGGCAATGCAGTGGCACCTGATTGAAGAGGAAGATTGGTCGAGCAGTTGGAAGGATCATTGGCAACCTCAAGAGGTGGGCGATCGCTCCTGATCAATCCTGCCTGGTTGCCCAATCCTGAAGCTAGCGATCGCAGAATTTTGCGGCTCGATCCGGGGGTTGCCTTTGGCACCGGGGCACACGCCACCACTCAGCTTTGTCTGGAGTCTTTAGAAATGCGCCTGGATGGGCCAGGGGATGCGGTGATTGCCGATATTGGCTGTGGCTCTGGCATTCTCTCAATCGGCGCACTGTTGCTCGGTGCAAAACAAATTTATGCGGTTGACAATGATCCATTGGCGGTGATGTCTACCGAAAGCAACCGAGAACTAAATCAAATCGAGCCACACCGTTTAGTTGTCGTTGAGGGCAGCATTGATCGACTGCCAGAACTAACTGCTGAGCCAGTAGACGGAATTCTCTGCAATATTTTGGCGGAAGTGATTATTGACCTGATTCCGCAGATGGAAGCGATCGCCAAACCCACCACCTGGGGAATTTTCAGCGGCATTTTGCTAGATCAGGTTAAACCCGTCGCTGACCTGCTAGAACAAAGCGGCTGGATTGTCGCAACGCTCTGGCGTAGGAAGGATTGGTGCTGTTTGAATGTACGGCGTTCCTGACTGTGTTAGAGGATGTTTGAATCTAATTTGTAACCTAAAAATCTGTAGGGGCGTGGCATTCGGGCAAGAATTTTCCGTCTATTTCAGGGTTTGCCTGCCGAATGCTACGCCCTTACAGGAGACATTTGCTACCTTTCAAACATCCTCATTAAAGTCCTGATTTTGTTAAAAGTGTAAATGCCCTTCAACGGGCTGCATTTACACGCTTTAGGTTCAAACAAAACGAGTCAACTGCACCCGATAGCGTTCTTTTTTAGTCACCGCGACTTCGCCAATTTCCAGGCGACCTTTACCACGAATGGCAACCAGGTCGCCCGATTTAAGCTGATGGCTGGGCTGGGTAATGTCCTTCCAGTTGACTCGCACATCGCCACCGCTGATCATTTCCACCATTTTGCTGCGCGACATACCAAATCCGGCAGAGGCAACCGCATCCAATCGCAAAGAAGCTTCTACGGTCGTCAGTTCTTTCTTTTTGGGTTCGCGAATTTTCAGTTCGCTCAGGTCAATTGGCCGCGTTTTGACGGGAACTGAACGCACCTGCGTCAGACTCATTTCCAGAAATTCAACCAGTTCGGGCACAACGATCGCCTGTCCGCCTCGTTCTCCCAAAACAATAATGTCGCCAACTTTGTCGCGCACCAGCCCCGTGCCCAGCAGCGCACCTAAAAAGTCACGGTGAGTCGCTGAGTCAAACAGAAAATTTCCAGCAATGTCGAGCGCAGCGATCGCCACCTGAGACTGATCTAAAGGAATTTCAGAACGGGCGATCGCTACTCGCTGGCGTTCGGCTTGCGGGTAGCCTCCCCAGGCAAGCAGTTGCACCTCGGTGAGCCGCGCAAACATTCGCTGCACCTCAGCTAACTCAGGCGGTGAAAGAAAATCGGTGCAGACCACCTCCCAGGTTTTAATCGCCTGGTCTGCCTGGTCAATCACCCGCGCAGCACTCTCTCGATTTTCGATTCCCTGAAGTAATTCTTCTCTGGGCAGCATAATTGAGCGATCGCCTCAAAACTCTAATTTTAATACTGCTTGCTCAGACTCGATTGAGCGCGTCTTCCCAAGAAAAAGGGGCGAATCGCAAAGCGATCGCCCCTCACGCTGGTCAAACTTGACTTGAGCAACAGACTGGTCAGGCAGCAGCTTGTGGACTGCTGCTCGGTTGTCCACCTGACTCAGCCCAAGAAATGCAGGAAAACCTCCGCTGCTCAAGCTTGTGAACAGACACAGCAATAAAGCTGAAGTCTGTTCAGGATACTGATTAGATCGGTGCATTGTGAAAAAATGCTGACCTTTCAGTCTCCCCTCAATGCCGACGAAGTTAGCTGACGGGCTAGGACTGAGAGATGTCCTTCTCAATTGACCTCAGAGATAAGCCCCAAATTTGGTTCCTCCGCTCTGGGAAGTGCGCTAGGAGAAGCTGCAAAACCCAGATTAAGCTGACTTATTTAGTTTGATGCCAGGATAGCTTCTCGTTAGGGGCTTCGTCAACCCAATGCTTCTAATCGCTAACACACCCTACTTGATTCGCATTCCTGAGAGAATCGCGGTAAAGACTCATGAAGGCAAAGGAGCGATCGCTAAATTGCCTCAAACGCCGCCTCCATAAGGTTTCTACCCTGAGGCAGTTAGCAACTCATCCGAAGCGTGTTAACTTTGTCAAACGTTAGACGAGCCGCAATGGGCATTTGCTCTAAAATCTCGTAGGCTGATTAATGGCGATTGCATTTCAAGCAATCACTCGTGTTTCACTCTAGTTCCGTTCTGTTTCGTTAGTTGAGTGGGAGCCTAATCCAAACCTGATCTGTGGGTTTGAAGCGGAGGACCCAATTGTTTATCGGGGCTAATCTCAACATGAGAGAGACACCTTCCAGTCTTAGCCCGTCAGCTAACTCCGTCGGCTTTGGAAGGAGAACTCAAGAATTTGACTAAGCTACCTGTAGAAGTACTCGTTTAGGTTCACAAGGTTGTAAAACCGGAATATTCCTAAACTTGCCAATGCAGCTAGAGTCGCTGGAGTCTCCTCAAGCAGGGTGTATTTGTTTGGATCAAACCTATCCAGACGGGTACAGTCCTTCTTTCCTGACCCACCTCTCGTCTTTAATTCACTTCGTGGAGAGGTTAAAGCTGTGAAAATCAAACCGATGTTAGCGCGTCTGCAAAGTACGCTAGGTCAACGCAATCTGGTCGAGCAAATGCTGCTGTTGCCACCAGAAGTGTCTGCGGCAGCTAGCTTTCAGTCGCAGGAGTTAGTTCAAGAGTCGATTAACCTGATGATTGGCTACACGGGTTCTCCTTGTAGCCAAACGGCTCTGGATCTGACTTTTTGGATGGCGCATCAAACTCGTTTGGCGACTCAAAAGCAAGTGACGGTGCATGTGGTTTATGTGGTTGATGAGGCTGCGACCCTAACTAAAACACCTCGATCGACTTCTAAAGAAAATGGTGCGAGACAATTGCTTCACGCTTCTAAGACAGAGCGTTCTAGTACCGCAACATTGACCCGTCCTGAGGCTCCATTTGAGAAAGCAGACCGGATTCTTTGGCAGGCTCGCTGTTTAGCTGAGGAATGGCGTGGATCGCTAAATACCCATCTACGGATTGGTAATTGCGCTGAGGAGTTAAAGCAGGTGCGATCGCCGAATCTGCCGATGTCCTCGTTTTGGGTTGCCGTTCTGTTCGCCATCCGCTGATTTTGCAATGGGCAAAAGGGTTTCCCTGCGCGGTGTTGGGGATTCCGGCGATCGCTAATCTAGAGCTGTAGACGCTTTAGAAGTCAACAGCAAAATACCTGTAAGGGCAGGTTTAGCAACAAGACTGTGGATCAACTGCAAGGATTTATGGCAAAACCTGCCCCTACCCAGGGATAAATCTTCCTTAGAAGTTAATAGCAATGATCGAAGTCGCCAAACAGGTGATGGCTCTGTATAGCCAAATTGACCAGCAGACCCGCGCATTTCAGGCTGAAACTCAGCTTCACTGTCCGACAGGGTGTGGTCGCTGCTGTGAAAACCCTCACGTAGAGGCCACGCTCCTGGAGATGGTGCCGCTAGCGGTGGAGCTATTTCGGCAAGGGGAAGCGGTGAAATGGCTGGAATCGGCTGATGAGTCGAATGAAACGAATGCTTGCCTCTTTTACGAGCCTGATCCGCGCACACCGGGGAATGGTCGTTGTCAAGTTTATCCCTGGCGACCCTCCATTTGTCGGTTATTTGGCTATGCGACTGTGTCTGATCGAGATGGGCAACCGAGATTTGCTGCCTGTATGCGGCACAAAGCAGACATTCCAGAGGTCGTGGTGACGATTCAAGAGGCGATCGCTCAAGGTTTACCTGCTCCCAGTTTTGCCACGTCTCAACAAATTGCTCACCTTGCTCCCCAATTGGGTGCTGAGCGAATGCCCATCAATCAGGCACTCAGCGCAGCTTTAAGGTGGGTTGGGCTGAATTTTCAGATGAAACAGACTGAACTAGATAGCAATTAGAGAAGGCATCCCAGCTTTGCAACTGCCCACTCAATTCCACGTCCCTGCTAGGATCAAGAAGAATGAGTAATATTTCTTGATTGATAGCCATGTCATTGGACAATCTGCGCGATCTTTATCAGCAGGTCATTCTAGAGCGCTACAAAAAGCCTCGCAATCGGGGCAAAACGACTCCCGTCGATCGCTACCAGAAGGGACACAACCCTTCCTGCGGCGATACGATTGAGCTAACCCTGCAACTGAATGACGCAGAAGACCGGATTCAGGACGTAAAGTTTGAGGGAGAAGGCTGTGCGATCGCAATGGCATCGGTTGATCTGATGGCAGACGCATTGCGCGGTAAAACCACTGCCGAAGCTCTGGAAATGGTGCAACAGTTTCAGGCGATGATGAAGGGCGAAGCAGAATTCCCTTCTGAATTGCGAAAGCTCAACGTGATGCGGGGCGTGGCTCAGTTTCCAGTGCGAATTAAGTGTGCCAACCTGTCCTGGCATACGGTCAAGGCAGCTTTAGAACTGACGAAAGACGTTCAACCTGCTGGGTTTGTCAGCAACGAGTAAGATTAAGGTTTTATACGAACTATGCCAACCAATGCCGATTTCTTTCAATTTTCTCAATGGGCAGCGATCGCAACCCTGGTATTTGGGGCGATCGCCTTGCTCAGCTTTCTGTTTAAATGGGGCATCCGGTTTCGGCTGGTTGGTGCAACAGGTTTCCTCTTGGTGCTGACGGTCGGATTGTTTGGACTGGGGGTAGTTCCCTTTACCCGCACGGTGATTCCGGGTGCGGTGAGATATTCCACCATTTATGACTCTGGCGCAGATCGGGTGGTCATCGTGGTGCCTCAAACGATTACCGAGACAGAACTGACCGCTACTTTGCAGCAGGCAGCCAGCAACTTATTCTCTCCCGGTCGTTTGAGCCGAGGGGATGACAAGCTCACGATTCGAGCGCGAACCATCCTGCATCCTCAGCCAGGGATTTCTCAGCCGCTGTATTTAGGGCAGATCAGGCGATCGCTGTTCATTCGCGACGATGACCAGATGGAGATCAAACTCTACCCCGAAAACTTCGCCCAGCTTCCCAAGTCAAACGCCGCTTTACTACGGTGAAATTAAAATTGTGAAAACCACAGGTGAGTATCATGCAATCCCACGCACCAGCCCTCGCAGAACCAGCTAAAACTTGGAAATTTTTAGAACTCTGGGTTGATCCGGTGCTTTTCCCACCCAAGATTCTCATGCTCGTGGGTGATCAAGATGGTACTTGTCGCATTTTTAATCCTGCATCTGACTATAAACTTGTAGTCACTCACTCCAACTACCAAGCTGCCCAAGACTGGCTTCTTGAGGATGAATATGAACGGGTTAAGGGTCAACTTCTGGCTGAAGAAGTCCTGTAAACGTAGCGCCTTCTGTTCTATGCAGCTTTACAAGAATTGGTATAAAGTGATTCTTACTAAATTTTTGCCGTTCGCCGCTGATGGTGATGGTTGCTTTGCCCTATGACCCATTCATCCTTGTCTCAAATTTCGGATGTTGCCAGTTCCGCTCCGCTGTTTACGCTTAATTTGGCTCCTGCTACGGTAATTCGAGGGCAGGATGCACTGGCCCAATCGGGAGCAGCGATCGCCCGTTTGGGGCAAAGACCGCTTTTGGTGGGGGGCGATCGCACCCTGTCCACCGTGCAGCCTTTCCTTCAACCTGTTTTAGAACAGCAGCGGCTAGAGGCGGCTCAAGCTGCTTACGGGGCAGATTGTAGTGAAGCAAGCTTGGCGGCATTGCGGCAGGCAGCAACGAATCACGAAGCGGACTTGATTATTGGTTTGGGCGGCGGCAAAGCGCTGGATGCAGCCAAACTGCTAGCCTACCAGCTAGATCTGCCAATTGTCACGATCCCAACTTCTGCGGCAACCTGTGCAGCTTGGACTGCACTATCCAATGTTTACTCTGAACAGGGTGCATTCCTCTATGATGTCTCCCTGTCTCGCTGTCCCGATTTGCTGCTGCTGGACTACGGGCTAATTCAGACGGCTTCTAATCGCACCTTAATTGCTGGAATTGGGGATGCCCTGGCGAAATGGTATGAGGCATCGGTGAGCAGCGGACACTCTGACTACACTTTAGTGATCGCGGCGGTGCAGCAAGCGAGAGTGCTGCGCGATATTCTGTTTCAAAAATCGGCGGCGGCACTCCAGGCTCCGGGCAGTGCAGCATGGCGAGAAGTGGTAGATGCAACGGTGCTGCTGGCTGGGGTCGTTGGTGGGCTGGGTGGCGCTCAGTGTCGCACAGTGGCGGCTCATGCGGTTCACAATGGGCTAACCCATCTGCTCGAAAGTCACGGTACGCTGCACGGCGAGAAGGTCGCCTACGGCATTTTGGTGCAGCTTCGCTTAGAGGAAATGGTGCAGGGCAATCAGCTAGCCGCTACTGCCCGTCAGCAGTTGCTCAAGTTTTATGCGGAGATTGGCTTGCCTCAGAGCTTGTCTGACTTGGGCTTGACGGAGGTGACGCTAGCAAACCTGCAATATGCCGCAGAGGTTGCCTGTTCGGTTGGGTCTGATATTCACAGACTGCCGTTTGAAGTTACGCCGACTCACCTGATGGCAGCAATGGTTTCTACGACGGCACCTGGTCAGGGTTTTAGACTCTCAGATCCTGATGGAACTTCGGCTCGACAAGCGCTGTCTAATGTTGCTCACCCTTCTAGCGAGGTGCAGGCATGAGCTTAAACTGGATTACCCCCGCCGATCGCCTCAGTGCCCTGCCGCCCTATGTCTTTGCGCGGTTAGATGAACTAAAAGCTCGTGCCCGTGAGCAGGGGCTAGACTTAATCGACTTGGGAATGGGCAACCCGGATGGGCCAACCCCCCGACCTGTAGTGGATGCAGCGATCGCCGCTCTGCAAGACTCAGCCAATCACGGCTACCCGCCCTTTGAGGGAACTGCCAGTTTCCGTCGCGCCATCACCGACTGGTATCATCGCCGCTACGGGGTTGAGCTTGATCCCGATGGCGAAGCTTTGCCGCTGCTGGGTTCTAAAGAAGGACTGACGCATTTGGCGATCGCCTACGTGAATCCGGGCGACCTGGTTTTAGTCCCCAGTCCTTCCTATCCGGCTCATTTTCGTGGCCCGCTGATCGCCGGAGGCAAAATTCACAACATCATGCTGAAGCCAGAGCAGGATTGGCTAATTGACTTGGGAGCGATTCCCGATGCGGTGGCAGAGCAGGCAAAAATCCTGTATTTCAACTACCCCAGCAATCCGACAGCAGCAACTGCTCCCCGTGAATTTTTCCAGGACATCGTGAAATTTGCCCGCAAACACGAAATTCTGCTAGTCCACGACCTGTGCTATGCAGAACTGGCGTTTGACGGCTTTCACCCCACCAGTCTGCTCGAAATTCCCGGTGCTAAGGACATTGGCGTGGAGTTTCACACCCTCTCCAAGACTTACAACATGGCGGGCTGGCGAGTTGGCTTTGTCGTCGGCAATCGCCACGTCATCCAGGGCTTGCAAACACTAAAAACTAATCTGGACTACGGCATTTTTGCGGCGCTTCAGTCGGCTGCTGAAACGGCCCTGCAACTGCCAGATGTCTACCTGCATGAAGTGCAGGCCCGCTACCGCACCCGTCGCGACTTTTTGATAGACGGTTTGGCAAAGCTGGGCTGGACGGTACCCAAAACCAGAGCCACGATGTATCTCTGGGTGCCTTGCCCGCCGGGAGTTGGCTCTACCGACTTTGCGCTCTCGGTGCTACAGCAAACGGGGGTTGTGGTGACTCCTGGGAATGCATTTGGTGCAGGTGGTGAAGGCTATGTGCGAATTAGCTTGATTGCAGAGTGCGATCGCCTCCAAGATGCGCTCCAGCGATTCCAGCAGGCAAACATCCGCTACCAGCCCGAAGCCGTGATTTCCTAGAATAGACCTCCTGCATGAATCCTGTTTAGGGACGTGAATCGTGCGTAGGGGCGAACGGCCGTTCGCCCTTACAGGAAGCATCAGAACTTAGACGCAACCGTGCAGCCAGCATTCGCCTGTGAATCAGACTGGGGGGGTACCAGCCCAACCACATGGGGCACGGGACGAGGCGTATAGCCTACCAGTGACTCACCCCGGTAAGCCAGGGAAGTGCTTGCTCCAGAATCCAGCATGACGGCATCCTGAAGACCAGACTGATACAGCATTTCGCCCAACGAAATGGAATCAACGTAGTCAGTGGATACGCCAATGACAGGCTGTCCGTCCTGGTTGATGCCCCAGAAAGCCCGGTGTCGTCGGGCATCGAAATCAAACAGACTACCAAAGGTGCTGGCAGGCTGAGGTTGTCCATCTTTGACCAGCCACGCCGCTGCCACAAAAGCATCGGTGACATCTGCCATTTCAGCCTGAACTCCTTCCAGGGTGTTGTGTTTGTCCGCATCAAAGGGAACGAACCGTACCTGATTTGAACTAATCAGCACAAGCGGTCGCCCGTTTAGCAGAGGATTCTCGCTAGGGTTTCCAGGAACGAAAACTCCCTCACTCTGGCTCAAGACCGGCCCGACCATCACGTTTGAGTCGAGGTATTTGAGCGAGAAGAAGCCTCCATCGACAGCCGCCGCAACTTCGCTGTCGGCAATGATTTCCTCAACCTGATAGCGGCTATCTGCATGAATCGTGACAGGCTTGCCGCCCGAAATCAGAATCAGCGGCACATCATCGTAGGTGACTTCATTCATCTGGATGGGAGCGTTAAAGTCAAAGGCAGCGCCCCATCTTCTAGGTGAAGGGCCACCCCAGGCATCCGCAATCACTTCTTCGATTTGAGATTGCCCAATCCGATCGATCGCCAGCAGATTAGTAGATTCTCCTGCCATCAGGTTTTCAGCATCGTTCATCGTTAAAGCCGCTTCAAATCCGGCTTTGCGAACCTCCCCAGCGACCCGCGCATCGTACTTGCCTTCGGGGTAGGTGAAATAGCGGATCGGGATGCCCAACTGTTCCTGTAGAATTTGGCGAGACTCAACGATTTCCTGGGTCAACGTCTCATCGGACAGGTCGCGCAGGTCAGATGGATGCATGACGCTGTGAGCGGCGATCGTCACTAGCGGGTCTGCGGCCATTTCCTTGAGCTGCTCCCAGGTTAAACCAGGTCTGCCGTGATCCCGACTGACCTTATACGTATAGATGGAGAATAAACCGGGATAGCCGTATTCTCTCAGCAACGGCAGGACGTGATCATAGTGACCCTTATAGCCGTCATCAAAGGTTAGCAGAACGGGCTTTTCAGGCAGCGGCAAGCCTGTTCGCAGGTGCGCTACCAGTTGATCCATGCTGACGGGCGTTAAGCCATTCTCTTTGATTAACTCCAGGTGTTCTCGAAATTCCTCTGGAGTGACATCAAAAAACACCTCTTTTTCAGGCAGAATGTCGTGATACATCAGGATCGGCACTCTGGCTAACCGGGCACGCTGATGAATTTCAGGCCAAGCCGTAGGGGTCAGTTGTGCGGCTAATTGAGGTCCAACGCTCTGCAAAATTGCGCCCAAGCCACTTTCCGGTTCCTCAATCCAGGTTGCAGCCTGCATCAGATTTTGGGTTACATCACTAATTTGCAGGGCAGAGCGGTCATGTGGAAGCGAACAGGCTTGTTTGGGCAGTTCGGTTTCACCTTCAAGGGTTTCGCCGTCCAGGGTCGTGTTGGGGAGTTGGGCGATGCGAAGCAGTTCCCCTTTTGGGGTAATCCCCCCCTGCGAGAGCATCGCGGCAGAGGACGGAACCGCTAGAGGCGTGAAACAACTAACCGCGAGGCTAAAGATCAGGCTGCGATTCAGGAACTTAATCGTTTTGCAGCGGTGCAACAGAGAATCCCGATCAATCGGCATCATACGAGTCTTAGAGATCTACGGGTATCGTTGTTAGGTTTAACCGATTTTCTGAACTTTCTCAGGTTTTGTAGGTGACACTGACCCAAGAAATTAGAAACTTTATAGAACTTACGTCAGAATACAGCAGATTCGGGATAGGAATTAGGGTCTGCTTTCTAAATATTTCAAAGTTATAGCTGTACTCAGCCAGGTTAAGACATAGACAGTTTGGTGGTGCGGCGGAGCCGCACCACCAAACTGTCCTAATCAATATGGCTACCGCTATATTTCTTTATTGGGCGACTTGCTCTCTTACTCAAGGGATGGCATGAGCAGATTTTAAACCGATCGTCTCAACCCTCAAGTCGTCCTGCGACTGAGGGCTTAGTTGCAAAAAATATATGGCTTACAATCTATGCTCTAAAATTCCAGTAAATTCTAATGAAGTCAGAGAGGTCATGACATTATGCGCCCGACAGTTTACTATTTTGAGATTCCGGTCAATGACCTAGAGCGTGCAATCACATTCTACGGTGCGGTTTTTGGTTGTGAGTTTGATCGCGCTGATGTTGACGGCAACCAAATGGCTAACTTTCCGCCATTGGAGGGAGGAACTGGTGCATCTGGAGCTTTGGCTAAAGGGGATAGCTATGTTCCAGGCACACAAGGGGTTCGAGTTTACTTTGACACTGACAACATAGATGAAACGCTTGCTAATGCGGTAGCTGCGGGCGGGAAAGTGTTGTATCCCAAAACATCCATTGGCGAACTGGGCTGGGTCGCTGAGTTTGAAGATAGTGAAGGCAATTGCATTGCTCTAAGCCAACCGTTATCAGATTGAGGGAAGACGCATCATTCTTCCCGTAACTGTGAAGCCCGATGACCCGCCCTAGAATCAATTCCGGGCTAACAGCTTAAGTCAGCTGAAACTGACTCAAACGCCAACCGGGAGACTGTTCCAACTCGTTTTAAGGATCATGGATTAAATAAAACCTAATATTTTTGGAAGTGCCGCGCACCGCGCGGCACTTCCCAAAAAATATTACAGGTTAACTAATTCACGACCCTAACGAGTTTTAGCTTTGAACCTGAGATTGATCTCAAGGCTCTAGTGCAATGCTCTCTGTCTCTGGTGCAAGATCTCAGACATTCTACTTTTCAAGATCCATCAAAAAGTTTTTCAATAGCTGCTTTCCCGAATCGGTAAGAATGCTCTCTGGATGAAACTGCACGCCTTGAATGTGAGGATAGTCTCGGTGACGCACGCCCATGATCGTGCCATCTTCTACCCAGGCTGTCACTTCTAGCTCGTCGGGGCAGGTTTGAGCATCGATGACGAGGCTATGATAGCGAGTTGCCGTAAATGGATTGGCTAACCCTTTGAACACGCCTATGCCTTTGTGCTGCACAGGCGAAGTTTTGCCGTGCATGAGTTCTGGAGCGGCAGTAATCTTGCCGCCAAACACCTGACCAATTCCCTGATGTCCCAGACACACGCCTAGAATGGGTGTCTCAGTCCCCAATTCTTTAATCAGGGCAGGAGAAATTCCGGCATCTTCAGGGCGACCTGGACCAGGGGAAATCACGATCGCGTCAGGCTGCAACTGCCGGATCTGCTCCAGGCTAATCTGGTCATTGCGATAAACCTGAATATCTGCTGCGACAGGCAACTCAGCCCCTAATTCACCCAGGTATTGCACCAGGTTGTAGGTAAAACTGTCGTAATTATCGATAACGAGAATCATAGTGAGTCAATGACGAGTAATTTAAACAGGATTAAAAATTTCTGCTGATTACTTCGGAAGAATTTACAGCACCGTAGTAGCGCAGCAAGTCTAAAGTGTTGGGCTGCGCTCTGCTCCACCCAACCTACGGGTCTGTGTCAACATTTACTTGCTTTGTTGGGTTTCGCAAAGCTCCACCCAACCTACAAAGACGGCTACTGTTGTTGCTCTTGCTGGGTTAGGAGTGCTGAGCCAGAGTTGTTTGAATTAACGCTAGCAGGGGCGGCAGCAACAAAGAGCCTGCAACCAGCAGCGATGCCATTGCAGAAACCAGAACGGCTCCAGCAGCGCAGTCTTTAGCGATTCTGGCTAGATCGTGATAGTTTTGCTTGACGGTCAGGTCAACCACCGATTCGATCGCTGTATTGAGCAATTCCATCGTCAGGACAGCCCCGGTAGTTAGCCCAATGATGGCGATTTCAACGGCGCTGAGCTTGAGGAAAATGCTGAGAGCGATCGCCACCAGTCCCACAAAGAGATGAATCCGAAAGTTGCGCTGCGTTTGAAACGCATAGCTCAGCCCCGCCCAAGCATACTTAAAGCTGACCACCAGACTAGACGCAATTTGCCAGGAGAGTTCGCGGTTTGGCTTGACCAGCTTGGGAGCGTGAGGCGGTGTCTCGGTTGATAGTTCTTGGGACATAGGCAGAAAAGTTAAGGGAAATATAGTGGTCGAAGGCAGACCCGTTGTCAAAGCAGATCTGCTCAATTTTAGACCCTACACAGACCTGTGCTGTAGGATGCTGTACTATCCTGTGCCAGTTTCTAAGGCGATAAGTGAACCTATGTTACAGCTTACTCAGCCCAGATTAAGTTTTTTCTGTCAAATATTGGGTGCTAAGACCCACCGATCGCAGCAGAGTTTCCTGCATAGACAGCATAGCCATCAGGCTGCTGTCATCTGGATGATCCCAACCCAGCAAGTGCAGCAGCCCGTGCGCTGATAGCCAGGCTAGCTCTTGTTGCAAGGAATGTCCTTCTTGTTGAGCTTGCGATCGCGCCGTTTCAACCGAGATTACAATGTCTCCCAAATACAGCGGTATTTCTACCTCATGGTCAACGAAGGGAGCTTCTACTTCCAGCGCTGCAAACGCCAGTACGTCTGTCGGCTGATCTTTCTGGCGATATTGGGCATTGAGTGACTGAATCTCGGCATCGTCGGTCAGCCGCAGACACAGTTCATAAGCACCTGTAACGGTAAGCTCTGGTTGCAGATGCTCTAACCAACAGCTAAACCAACTTTGCCAGGTTTCATCCGAAATCGGTGACTCTGAAGCTGGTTCAGACTCAAAATAAATATCCTGAATGCTAACTTCTACCTGCACAGGTTGATTGGCTATCACGATGAAATCGAGTTTTCTTAAAGAAATAGCGTAAAAACTAAGCTCCACTCAGATCTGCGACTTCTTAGAGAAGTCGCAGATCTAGGCCACGTTTCAGCGGGTCAGGTAGGACAAGCCCACCAGCACAACCAGCAGCCCCACTGTCGTCAAGGCAAAGTGAAATAGGGATGTGCCGCGCTTTCTAACCATGTTTCGCATGGCTAGCTTGACGTAGCTAGGTTTGGGTTCAGCAGGCGATGCAGCGGGTTCGGTTGGCTGCACGGTAGGCGTTTGTGTCTCGGCGATCGCCGGAGAACCTTGAGATTCTGGAATGGAAGGAGAATCGTTCATAACTACACTGTACTTTCCTGCAACATTTGGTTTTCCTGACGCAAACAGGTTTCAATGAAGGGGTCAAGGTCGCCGTCCATCACATCGGCGATCGCGGTTGTCTCAGTGCCTGTCCGCAGATCCTTGACCATTTGATAGGGATGAAAGACATAGTTGCGAATCTGGTTGCCCCATGCAGCTTCTACCATGTCTCCACGAATGTCGGCGACTTCTTTAGCGCGTTGCTCTTGAGCGATAATCAGCAGCTTAGCTTTGAGAATCGCCATTGCTTTTTCTTTATTCTGAAGCTGCGATCGCTCCTGCGTACAGCGCACCGCAATTCCGGTAGGCAAGTGAACAATTCGCACTGCCGTTTCTACCTTGTTGACGTTCTGACCGCCTTTGCCGCCCGCCCGCGAAGTCGTAATCTCCAGATCCTTCTCAGGAATGTCTAATTGTACGGAGCTGTCGATAATTGGCATCACCTCCACCCCCGCAAAGCTGGTTTGCCGCTTACCGTTGGCATTGAACGGCGAAATCCTCACCAGGCGGTGAGTTCCCTTTTCGACCTTTAAGTAGCCGTAGGCATAGCGCCCTTCAACTTCTAGCGTTACGGATTTGATGCCAGCTTCGTCTCCCTCGGAAAGCTCAGCCAGGTGAGCCTTGTAGCCATGCTTTTCTGCCCAGCGGGTGTACATTCGCAGCAACATCTCTGCCCAATCCTGAGCGTCTGTGCCGCCTGCGCCCGCATTGATGGTCAAAACTGCGCCTCGTTGATCATAGGGTCCAGCCAGCAATTGCTGAAGTTCCCACTGGTCTAGCTCTTGACTCAGGTGGGTTACAGTGTGCTGGGCTTCTTGCAATAATGCCTCATCTGTCTCTAGCTCCAGCAATTCTAAAACCGCTTTGGTATCGTCAAGGGCGGACTTCCACTGCTGAAGCTGTTCTAGATGCGATTTGAGATCGTTTAACTCCTGTAGCGTTTTCTGTGCCTGCTCTTGGCTATCCCAGAATTCTGGCTGGGCCGCAACCTGCTCCAGGTCTTGAATTTTGGCAGTTAAAGCCGGAACGTCAAAGATAGTCCTGAGTTTTACCCAGGCGATCAGACAACACTTCTACGTCTCGCTTGATTTCTAAAGCCTCTATCATAAAATTCCTGAGAAATGAAATCCTTTCGCTGTGTGGCTTACAGCTTATTTTATCACAGGCTCACAGGTTGGCTTGGGAACCTGAATGATTCAGAGAAGTTGAGGTTGTGTTGGATACGGAGGCGGAACTGGGTGATGTTTAAATCATGCTGTACGAATGGGTTAGCTCTGCACTGGGGCGCTTAGAATCCATAACACCCGCAAGATTCACCTTTTCGCCGAAAGAAATGTTACAGCCTACCTCAGTTGGACAACGGAATGGAATTTTTGAAGGTCGGGCGTTTACTCGACCAGCGGAAGGGGAGGTTGTGTCTTGCTCGATTTTAGTGGTAGGTGGCTCGACAGCGGCCTATTCAGCAGCGCTGGTTGCAGCCCGGACTAACCTGGATGTGTGTTTAGTGCAACCCACTCAAATCGTGGGCGGACAGTTTACTACTCAAGCGTTGCCTGCATCGGATGATGGTGATTTACTGCGACATCGAGCAACGACAACCTGTGTAGAGGGCGAACGGTTTGCCATCTCTAAGTTGCAGCGGCAGTTTCGGGTGAAGCAGCGATCGCTTCAACTCGTCAAAAGCAAGCACGTCGCCAATCCGGGGGGCGGTTGGGTGAGTCCGCTGTGTACAACTCCAGTAGTAGCTGCAACGGCGATGAACGGGGCGATCGCTCCCCATATCGCTCAGGGCAACCTGAAGCTCATTCCTTTAGCTGAACCGATTGAAGTTCTATTTGAGCAAAATCCAGGGCAGCGGCGACGAGTGACGGGTGTGGTGTTTGAAGATGTGCAAGATGGGCGTACCTTCACCGTTAAGGGACAGGTTGTAATCGAAGCAACCGATTTAGGCGACCTACTAGAACTGGGTGACATCGAATCGCGAATTGGGCAAGAAGCTCGCAGCGAAACGGGAGAACAGCGGCTGCCAGAACACCCGCTACCCCGCTGTCAGCAGTCATTTACCTTTGGGGTTGTGGTTGAGCGAACGGCTCCAGGCAAAGGCGTACCGATGAGTGCCCCTACAGGCTATGGGGCGCAACGATGGCTCAATGCCCAGGAATTTCGCGGCAAATTTTGGGCTAAAAGCGGCGGCAATTGGGAACCTGAACCGCGTGATTTTTTTCACAGCTACGGCATTTTTCGCTATCGTCGCCTGCTGCGAATGGCAGAAGACGAAAAAACGGTCAGCCCTGGTGATGTTACTGTCCTTAACTGGGGACAGCACAAAGATGGACACAGTGGCCCAATGTGCTGTGGCAACGACTATCGGGTTGGGGTGCTGGTGGGAGTAAGCCGCGCAGAACGCAGACTTCACCTCCAGCAAGCTCGCGATCGCGCCCGTGCCTATGTTCATTTCCTTCAGACTAATGGCGTGAGGGATCTAAAACCGCGAGGAGACTTAACCTGGACAGCAGACGGCATTGCCCTGGAACCTTACATTCGAGAAGCGCGACGGGGTATTGCACTCACCACCATTCGCCATGAGGATGTCGGTGAAATCTTTTTTCCTGGAGAAGCACGAGCCAAATGTTTTAATGACAGCGTTGGCATTGGTCAATATCATTACCTTGACCTGCACGGTAATGAGGAAATTGGTCACGTTAGTCTTCCTGGTAGAAATGTTTATGCGCTGCCGTTTTCTTTGCCTGCTGGGGCACTGGTGCCAGTTAACGTAGACGGGCTGATTCTCTCTGCTAAAAGTATTGGCACGACTCACATCACTAACGCGGCTTATCGAATGCATCCGGTGGAATGGGCGATCGGGGAAGCTAGTGGCTACCTGGCGGCTCTATGCGTTTGGACGAATGCTCAGCCTCGCGATATTGTCACAAAGGAAGCAGCAACCCGGAAGCTTCAGGGATTGCTGACTCGCAATGGAATTCCGATCTTTTGGTTTGATGATGTTGCACACGATGATCCTGACTTTGAAGCAATTCAACTGCTTGCAGCGGCAGGCATTGTGCGAAGTGAGAACAAGGATAATTTACACTTTCGCCCCGAAGGAACGGTGAGTCGAGCGGTGGTTGCCACTGCACTGGTGAAGCTGTTGGGGTTTGAGAAAGTATCTCCTGCTGTGCCCAGTTTTGCTGACTTGCCGACTCATCATTGGGCCTACACGAGTATTGAAACATTAGTGTCTAAGCAAATTGTTTCGGGTATGGGGAACAGGCGGTTTGCTCCTGATCAGCCCATTACGCGACAGCAACTCTTTTTCTTGGTGAGTAAGGCAATGCCAGCGGTGAGCGATCGCACCTTCTCCACCACTCTAAAAGACCGTCAGCTTCTGCGCCGACGTGAACTATCTAGAGTATTGTATGGAGTACTCCGGGCAAAGCTAGGCATCTAGCCGTCCCACATCTAAGACTGAAGGTTATGGAGCAATCGCGATCGCCCTCAGCCGCGCCGAAGCCTCATCACGTACATAGCTACAGCCGCTGTCCAGAACTAACGCCGTAACAGAACCGCAACCAAAGTACCCGTATGGGTACTGCCATTAACTCATGGGTTGTCCAGAATGATAAAGACGGTGTGAAAGTTTCCAGGGCAAGCTTTCCGAGAGTGACAGCAACAAAGCCAGTCTGGTCAATCCACCGTTCTAATGTTTGATCACTGAGACAACGATGCCACGTCAGTAGACACATGGAAATCGAGCCAAATATTCTGGCTCCAGTGTTTTCACTTAAGGATAATTCCTCGGTGATCGGTCTGTTTAAGTGAAAAGTTCGGCAGACAGTGCCTTTTATGGAGAGAGGAAACCATGCGAAAGATTCCTTTTCAATTTAGTCATGGCGGTTACATTCGAGAAAAGTTTGTAGAAAGAACAACTCAGGGAACTGGCGCATCGGCGATTGACGTAGAAACAGACTTTAACTATCTTTTCCCCGACCTGTCCACAGATCCCCACAGCCTGCTCCCGGCAGACAATCCAGCAGACACCATCGCCAAGCTAAAAGACCTGGGCAACGCCATGATCGATGCCCAATCGCCCATTGATCCAGAGGACGCTAACTCCAAAATCCCCCCAGTTTATACCTATTAGACTTCTTCAAGAATAAGGGGGATATGGCACTCTAGAGAGAGTCGGGTTGCTTATCGAGTCATGAATCACGCCTACTTTAATCGCATTCTCCATCTGCTTCAACAACGCCCTAAACAGGGAAAAC
>JAAUTN010000039.1 GCA_012031415.1 Leptolyngbyaceae cyanobacterium SM1_4_3
ACGGCCGTTCGTCCCTATAGGGTTTGTTTTCACTAGTGTGAAAACCGCTGTGAGAGAGCAGAGCTATCCTAGAAACTGTCAGTTATCTAACAACAGTTGCCTAAGTTAATTTAACTAACTTAACTATAAAACTCGTTACAAAAATTAATGAACTATCCGCTCAGCAATAAAAATATTTGTAGTTTTCTATACTATAGTTAATAAAAGAAAAGCTGGGCAATCTAAAGGGATTTAGGTTTATGGCTCTGTCTTCTGCCCCCCCTTGTAGGCTGCCTGGATCTGTTGCTGTCGTAGGTTAGCCTCGGAGGTAGTGGCTAGCATTTAAGCCTTACGGAATCTTGGTAGGCAGTGTCAGTTAAGGCAAGGTCTGGATAGATGTGAGCCTAGCCTAAGCAAACCTAATCGCAAATCCCCAGTCTGAGAGGTACAAAGAGGCGTGAGTCAGCATCCATTAAATCGGCTGAGACGCTACGATGCGGGCGCGATCGCTCAGCACTATCGCTACCGTCCCTGGAAAACCTGGTGGCGTGCCCTAACGGTTATCCTGGCGTTTGCCAGGTTCATATTGAATCTAAAGCGGGACGAGTGGCAGCATCAGGTTGAGGCAAGTAAGTCTAAGCGCGCTGTTCAGTTACGCCAGCTTCTGACTCGTTTGGGTCCAGCTTTTATTAAAGTCGGACAGGCCCTCTCTACTCGGCCTGACTTGATTCGCAAGGACTTTTTGGAAGAGTTGATTAAGCTGCAAGATCAACTGCCTCCTTTCCCAAGTCTTCAAGCGTTTACCATTGTTGAAGCTGAACTGGGTCGTTCAATTAGTGAAACTTTTAGTGAAATTTCGTCGGAACCCGTTGCTGCTGCATCCTTAGGGCAGGTCTATCGAGCTAAATTGCACAGCGGCGAGGAAGTAGCGGTTAAGGTGCAGCGTCCCGACTTGCTGCCCACTCTGACGTTAGATTTATATCTCATGCGCTGGGCAGCAGGTTGGATTGCTCCCTGGCTTCCTTTGAATTTGGGTCATGATCTGACCTTAATTGTGGATGAGTTTGGCATCAAACTGTTCGAGGAAGTTGATTATCTGAATGAAGGGCGAAATGCTGAAAAGTTTGCAGCTAACTTTCAGGACGATCCCAGCGTCAAAGTTCCTGCTATTTATTGGCGATACAGCAATACCCATGTCCTGACGCTGGAATGGATCGATGGCTTTAAGCTCACTGATACTCAGAGAATTCAGGAACTTGGTCTTGATACAGACACCTTGATTCAAATTGGGGTTACTTCGGGGTTAAGGCAGCTTTTGGAATTTGGCTTCTTTCATGCTGATCCGCACCCTGGCAATTTGTTTGCCATGCCCGATGGCCGAATGGCCTACATCGATTTTGGCATGATGGATCAACTCAGCCAGGAAATGAAGGAAACGCTGGTTGATTCTCTCGTTCATCTCGTCAATAAAGATTATCCTGAACTTGCTGAAGACTTTGTAAAATTGGGCTTTCTCACTCCACAAACTAACATTTGGGAGATTGTTCCAGCTCTAGAAATGGTCTTGGGTGAAGCAATTGGCGAAAGCGTTGGTAACTTCAATTTCAAAACTATTACCGATCAGTTTTCTGAACTGATGTATGATTACCCGTTTCGGGTACCTGCTAAGTTTGCGCTGATTATTCGCTCTCTAGTAACGCAGGAAGGTTTAGCTCTCAGCCTCAACCTTAATTTCAAAATTGTTGAGGTTGCTTACCCCTATGTAGCGCGACGGTTGTTGACTGGCGAATCTCCTGAATTGAGGCGCAGACTCATTGAGATTTTGTTTAAGAATGGCAAGTTTCAGTGGGAGCGGTTAGAAAATTTGATTGCGATCGCCCGCTCTGACCAAAGCTTCGATATACTCCCAACGGCGCAATTAGGTTTACAATACCTGTTGTCTGATGAAGGTCAGTTCTTGAGGCGGCAACTTGTTCTAGCGCTAGTTGAAGACGATCGCCTACATACCGACGAAGTGCGGCGGTTGTGGAACTTGATTAAACCAGATCTTAAGCCCTCACGTTTGTTGAACGCGGCCCTGGGAGCATTGACCGGGCTATCGGCTGAGGAAGTTGCTTTACTCCCGACTGTTGCAGCCTTCTCAGACCTCAATAGGGCAAATCGTTAAGTTAGACAAACGACACACGTTTCTAAGGATCTACCTTGTGCCCTCATACTACTCTTCCCCACCTTACTTTCTGCTATTTGCTGGGCTGCTAGCTGGAATTACCTCTGGAATTGCGTTTAAGACAACATTGGAGCAGGCAGTCCAGGAATGGTCACGGAATCGCTCAACGCGCACTTTAGCAAATTTACAGGGGATTCAACTGCTTGTGCCCTTTGTTGGCATCGCTATTGGAGCCTGTGTGTTTCTCTCATCAGGGCTGGAGATTTTTGGCTTTCCTACCTGGTTGGCGTATGCGATCGCCCTTCCCCTTACCGCCTTCATCAGCTTCCTGGTGTGGTATCAACTCAGCAGCATTTTAGTGCAGCTTGAAAAGGGTGGATCTAAAGTGCTGGATCTAGATTTATTTAATTAGCTATTAATTGCTTGCTCAATCAACTCACGGCATTTACTTACAGGTTCAGCCTGGGTCATTGCAGTTACCAATTTTTCGTAAGCAGGCTGATGAGCTTCTAGCAGCGATCGCGCCTGTAATGATGCCCAGCGCTCTTTAGTTTCACATTCGCTCAGGGGGCGTTTAAGCTGCGTCCAGAGAATGCGTAGCTTTTGGCGATCGTCAGCACCCCCTTCAGCGTTGCCGTAGACCAGCTTTTCAGCGGCAGTTCCCGCCATCCAAACGGTGCAATAGCGCTCTACTAACTGGGCAGAGAGTATGCCCTTTTCCAGTTCTGTGTTGAGTTCCTGGCTATCAAAACTCACCCCCCCTAGCCCCGGTTGCCCCTGTCGAAAAGCTTCCCAGGCGCTTAAGGTGTAGCCCGTAATCGAAATCTCTAGCAGATGAGCAACCAGGAAATGTCCGGCTTCATGGCGAATCACTCTTTCTCGATGTTGGGGTGAAAAGCGAGCCAACCAGTCTATCAGCAGCGTACCGCCGCGCCCCTGCCAGCTTATCGTGTCCAAAGTGGCTACCCCTAACAGCCCAAAAACGGCGATCGCTGGCACAACAGGTGACAAATTCACCAGCGGACCCAGCAGACTTGACATTACCAGCGTGAAAATTGTGATTGCGACTAAGTTGAGGGTAGTTTGACTCATCGGTTAGCTTCCCAGTCTGGCAGTGGGGGTACGGGCTTTGTAGAAGGTTTCGAGGCTGTGGCGATCGCCCACAAACCTCCAGTGCCAGGGTTCATAGCTAACTCCCTGAGGGTTATTCTTGGGAAAGGACAACTCAAAGTTAAAGTAAGCCGCGTTTTCCTTCAGCCACTTAAAGCCAGGTGTATTTTCAAAACTGACTTCTAAATCTGTCTCTGGTTGAGAGGAATCTGCTACATCAACGGCATAACCTGTATGGTGTTCACTGTAGCCAGGTGGGGCGCTAACTTCAGCCCGCTCAGTTGAAGCCTGCCCTTGTTCAGCCTGGATGCCGAAAAACAGATATTGCTGATCCTCAACGGTACGAAAGCCAGAAATGGCTACCAGGTTGACTCCTTCAGCACGAGCCGCATTGCTCATGGCAGTGAATCGCTCGGCGGCTGCCTGCCGTAGTTGAACACTTCCATCGGCGGTAATTGGCGCTAGCTCTGTTTCAGGGGCTTCTTCGTAAGGGAGATGCCCCAACAGCAGATCGGGAGACTGAATGCCAACGGGAGCCAGAGCCGACTGAAGCCCGGCTTGTAGAGGAACAGGCGTGCCGCCAGCGAAGGAACTAGAACCGATAGGCTGAGTCAGCCATGCCGCCAGTCCGCCTGCAATCAGGGCGATCGCAAATCCCATAAATCCCCACCAAAACAGCCGCCAACCAGAGCGAGTGGGTTTAGGCTTGGGGGCAGTAGGAGTTTCGCGCAATGCTTCAGGAATATCATCTCCATGAGCCGATAGCCCTGGAGGCTTTCTGGGCGAACCCGCATTATTCACAGACTAACTCCCATACTTAGAAGTCCTCACATTCCCCACATTAGTGATTGTAGAAGCGATTGTAAACTGAGACACCCCTAACCTAATCTACTGTTGATTTTATGTCTGGTCTGGAAATAAGCCTACTAAAGCTCTACATTCCGTTAGTCGGGTGGGTCGGGTTGGGTGTCTTGCTAGGACACAAGCTGCCTAGAGCGATTCCTCTGTTTCTCGGCAAATTTCTGTTTTGGATTGGAGTGCCGCTTAGCATTGTATCTTTTCTTCGCCAGACAGATTTGTCAGAGTCGGTTTGGCTTGCTCCCGTTGCTGCATGGACTGCAATGCTGTTGGGTGGTGGGCTAGCCTGGATCTGGATACGCGGGCGATCGCACTGGGAACACCGACAGCAAAAAGCTGTAAATAGTAGGATTCAGGAAAATTCTGGACAGCACCGAAAGGGGCGATCGTCCAAGACAAACTGGAGCAAACCTACCCAGGGTAGCTTCCTGCTAGCCGCGATAGTTGGCAATACAGGTTATTTAGGCTATCCCGTTTCGCTGGCGCTAGTTGGACCACAATACTTTGCCTGGGCAATCTTCTACGACACCCTCGGCAGTACGCTAGGAGCTTACGGGCTAGGCGTAGCGCTAGCAGCCCGGTTTGGCATGGGTGGTCAAGGACAACGACTACTGGTTGAAGCCTTGCTAAAAAATCCTGCCTTGTGGAGCTTCTGGTTTGGCTTAGGGTTTCGGGTAATTCCACTGCCAGTGCTAGTCGAGCAGGTGTTAAAGGGGTGTGGTTGGGCCGTTATTGCTCTGTCGCTGCTTCTATTGGGAATGCGATTAAGCCAGCTTACCTCCTGGCAAAGTGTCAAACCCGCTTCGATCAGCCTGGGAATCAAGATGCTGATTGTCCCCCTTGTAGTTGGCTTAGGACTGTCACATTTTGGAGTAACGGGTTCACCCCAGTTGGCGATCGTCCTACAAATGTCGATGCCTCCTGCTTTTGCGACTCTGGTTATCGCTGAAGCCTACAACCTTGACCGAGAACTAACAGTGACAGCGCTGGCCGTTGGCTCCCTGGGCTTGCTGCTAATGCTACCGATGTGGCTATGGCTCTTCCCAGGCTGACGTGACATACTCCCGACGCTGATGCTACGCATACAGCGCGGGCTTCTCCCACCGGAAAGTCCTTCTAGGATGAAACCGGACTGGAGCATTTTAGAGTGACGCGATGCCCAACGCCACTTGCATTTAATTTTGTGTTTCGCCCTATTTTTGACCTGTGCAACGGAGACGCTTGTTTGAGGTCGCAATGCCGCAAATCAGAGGCTTATCAGTCACGTTCAAGGGGAGGAAATCAACCCTTATGGCAAGCTGCAAAAGTCATTGCCTTGTGTGTATTTTATCATTGTGTGGCGATTCGTCGCCAACCCCACTCACTGTTTCCGCAGGCGAGAAAAGAGATTTGGGGGTTGAACTCCTCACCGCCGCGCCTATCATCCCGACGCTCATCCGAAGCGGATAGAGCGCGGGGCTTCCCTTCTATTGGGCTAAAACGGTATTGCTAACCTCCAGGCTCAAGATTTCTCATCCAACCCAGTTGACATCTCCATCGGAAGAACTAACCGAAGGTAAAGGCTTAGAGATGGGCAACTCTTTGCGGACGGAAGATTGACCTTCAGCAGAATTCAACTGATGACCTGACACAACGGAGCGGGGCGGTAAAGAAATTTCATCCCCCGTTGCTTTGAGGTGTTGACTTGTGCCGTCAGCTTTAGGCTTTGTCGAATTTACTTGATGCTTGAGGGAACGGCGCTCTGGCATCACAATTTTTTCCATCAGGTAATCAACGGTTTGCTGCTTGACCCAACCACGAGCCGCTAAAATCTCACCAAACCGCATTCCAGTTACCTTTTGGTCGTTCAGAGCGACTTCAATTTGACCAATGGTCAACAAACCCGCATCAACGAGATAACTACCTATTCGCTTCGTACCCGTGAGCGTTGGCACCGTTTTAACTCGGTAACGATCGCTCTTATCTTGCATACTCAGCTCCAAAAATCACTAGAGAAGGTGTTGTAAGAGGGATATTGAGATAGCTACTCCACTATTTCAAGGGAGTGAGGCGAAAACGTGTCGAGCCATCTGCTCCTATTGCTGATGCTAGAGGGGGGCATCTCAAGCAACTACATACCTTGATTGTTGACTTACTTGACTGTTGACTTAGTTACTAAAAGGTACAGATGTTCTGGTTGCCAAAGCGTAATTCTACACAGTATATCAACTATTTCACGCAAGCTTTATGAAATGCGTTCATATTTTGACAGAGAACTAACTGATGTTGTTCCTAAGGGTCTACGAAAGTTCGTAGAGGCGATCGCTCCTACACTTCTCTTCACAGTTCCTTTATCGTATTCCTGACCCCATTAGCTTGTCTCTCAAAATAGATAAGTTCTGAAACTGTCTCTGCCCTCTTTAAATTTTCCAAGAATTTTTAACTGCCCTAAAGGGTGAGTAGAACAACGTGGGGAACACTAACCTCATATATTTCAGCAGCCTTAGAGCTTGAAGCCCAACTGATTAAACCTCATGTTAAGACCAAATCTGTCACCTCTTCAGCAGGTTGATCGCCAGCCTCAGACTGTTGCCATAGGCTCTGTTACCAGAAGACCAAAATTTATCAGTCTACGAACAAAGCTATTGGTGGGTTGCAGTTTGGCGTTTGCGGCTGTGTGGGCGGGTGTTTTTTACAGAGCGTATAACCTTGCGACCAACCAAGCCGTGTCGCACATCACAGAAGACCTGACCAGAACTCTAACAGCAGCAGCTAGACAAGTCGATGGCGACACGTTTTTAGCTTTGTCTCAAGCAGGAAAAGCTAGAGAAGATGGTTATAGCAACGATCCGCGTTATTGGCAGCACGTTAATTGGCTGGCAACGGTAGAGGATATTGAACCCAGAGCATTTACTTACACCTACGTAGCAGCAGCAGCGCCAGAAGCGATCGTCTTTGTGGGTAGCGGTAGCGCTATTAACCACAGAATTGACGGAGCAAAGTTTCTTGAGTATTACGACGTTGAAGCAGAGGAAGGATCGATCGAAGGCTCAATTCTTCATCAGGGATTATCCAGGCAAACGATTAGCACAGACCCCTTCACCGACCAATGGGGAACCTGGATTTCTGGAGTCACACCCATTACTAACGCACAGGGTGAAGAAGTTGGCGCTCTGGGAGTTGATTTTTGCTTTGACTACGTGCATAACATTCAAATGGCAATTCGCCGTCAATTCCTGATCTCTTTTATTCCGACCTATGTCATCCTGTTTACGCTAGTCTACGTGCTGTCTAGTGAGTTAACAAAACACTTGACGAAGCTAACCGAGTCAGCCGAATTTATAGGCGCAGGAAACTATGAGCAGGGTTTGTCTTATTCTCGTCAAAGCCGCTTTCCAGACGAGATGGACATTCTCGCAAAAGTTTTTGACCTGATGATTAACAGTATCCGCACTCGTGAACAGTTAATTCGTGAAAGTAAGCAAGTTGAAGATGAAATACGCCACGCTCTACAGGTAGAGAAAGAATTAGGCGAACTCAAATCCCGTTTTGTCGCAATGGTCTCCCATGAATTGCGAACTCCGTTAACGGTGATTAAAACTTCTACCGAGATTTTGGAACACTATGGGCAAAAAACAACAGAGGCGAAAAAGCAGCAATATTTTTACCGAATTCAGGCTGCAATTCAAAACATGACGCAGTTGCTTGAGGACGTTTTGATTGCTAACCAGGCAGAAACAGGGCAGTTAGATTTTCATCCAATGCCGCTTGATCTGGAACAGTTCTGTCGTGAAACGGTAGCGGAGATGCAGCCAGAACCAGGAAGCAGTCCGGCGATCGCCTTCACCAGCCAAATAAACGGAGAAACAACGTGCGCGGATAAAAAGCTTTTACGCTTTATTCTGGTTAACTTGCTTTCAAATGCTTTGAAATATTCTAAGCCTGGAGGGACGGTTGATTTGGATCTGGTTTGCCACAAGCAGATAGCTGTTTTTACAGTGCGCGATCGCGGCATTGGCATCCCTGTTGAAGACCAACCGCATTTATTCAAGCTATTTCATCGGGCTAGCAACGTAGAGTCCATCCAGGGAACGGGGCTAGGATTGGCGATCGCTCAACAGTGCGTCATCCTCCATCACGGTGAAATCAGCTTCACTAGTCAGCTAGGGGAAGGCACAACTTTCACGGTTAAGATTCCGCTTCAAAAGACGCGGCCAGTTCTGCTGGGCTAGTTTTTTCGTAGCCCTCAAACGGCTGATGAATCCAGGGGTTGTCGGGTAAATAGTCAACGTAGTAGTCGGGCGCAATAACAGAGCAATCCTTGTACCACAACACAGCAGTTCGCACTTCATCGACGTAAAACCCGTAGTTGCGGTCGAGCCAGGTCAAAGTGCGCTTTAAAGTTACACCTGAATCGACTAAATCATCAACAAGCAGAACATGGCTTCCCAAATTAGCAGTTGTCATTGTCAGGTCGCGAGAAAAAGTAACTGAGCCTCTGACCTGGTTGCCTGGGCCTCCGTAGGAAGAGGTTGCCAGAATTGCCAGGGGTTTATCATAGATGCGAGACAAAACATCTCCAACTCTTAGTCCCCCTTTGGCAAGACAAATAATCTGGTTGAAATTCCAATCAGACTGATAAATTTTGACCGCGAGCTGCTCGATTCTTTGGTAGTAATCTGCCCAGGAAATGTAAAGGTCTGGCATGACAGGCTCAATTCAGATTGCAAAGATGAGAAGCATCATATAGGAAACTTGTTTGATTTTTGAAAGGTTTATACCCCTCAGATTGTAACTTCCAAAAACAAACTTCAAAATTCCCCAAAACCATGACACCCTGAGAGGATGGCAAAAAATAGCTAGTTTGGCGTTGTAACCCTTGTGACCAGACATGATACTGGCACTTAAGGCAGTGTGCTGCTACTGCACCTCACCTCACCTGCTATTTGAGAGGCTTGCTAAAGGAAACGCTTGCCTAAAAATACTCCCTATTGTTCAGCCTGCTCTAAACCCGATATGACTCACTCTGCTCCTGCTGATACCCAGCCCTCTCAAAAACTCGACCTCTTCACCAAGCTAGCTTATGGCGCTGGAGACATGAGCGGGGGCATCACGGCAAACCTACAGGCCTGGTCGCTGCTGATTTTTCTGACGAATGTTGCTGGGTTAAATCCGGCACTGGCAGGGCAGGTGTTGCTGATTGGCAAGGTGTGGGATGCGGTGAATGATCCGGCAGTGGGGGTGTTGAGCGATCGCACCCGATCGCCCCGCTGGGGTCGCCGTCACCCCTGGATGCTGTACGGCACCATTCCGCTAGGGCTGAGCTTTTGTTTGATGTGGCTAGTGCCAGATTTCAATACGCCCCTTAAGTTTTGGTATTACGTCCTGGTTGGTATTCTCTTTAATGCAGCTTACACAGTAGTCAACGTACCCTACTCAGCCCTAACTGCGGAGCTAACTCAGGACTATGACGAGCGCACTAGCTTAAATAGCTTTCGGCTTGCCTTTTCACTGGGTGGCGCAGTTCTAGCACTAGTTTTGGGCTTCGTGATGGGACAGGTTTTCTCCAATGCCAGACAGCAATATTGGGTCACTGGAGTAGTTTGCGCTGTCCTGTCGATTTTGACGCTGTGTTGGTGCATCGGGGGCACGATTGGCAGAACTCGGCAAAATATGCGGCAAGCCAGCTTGCAGCCAGAAGACGACGCAGAATCGATGCCAATCTTAGAGCAATTTAAAGTTGCCTTGAGCAATCGCCCTTTTCTATACGTAATTGGCATCTATCTATTTTCCTGGTTGGCGCTTCAGTTTACGGCGGCGATCATTCCCTACTTCGTCGTCAGTTGGATGGGGCTGGAATCGTACTTTCTCGTGGCGGCACTCGTTCAGGGAACGGCAATTCTCATGCTGTTTGTCTGTAATGCAATTAGCAAGCGGGTTGGGAAGCGATCGCTCTATTTCATGGGCATGGGCTTGTGGATCATTGTTCAAGCAGGTCTATTCTTTGTGCAGCCTGACCAGGTAGGGCTGATGTATCTGCTTTGCTTTGCTGCCAGTTTTGGAGTCGCCACCGCTTACCTGGTGCCCTGGGCAATGTTGCCCGACGTGATTGAGCTAGATGAGTTAGAAACCGGACAGCGGCGAGAAGGCGTTTTCTACGCATTTATGACCCTGCTACAAAAAATTGGGCTGGCGGTTGGATTGGCTCTAGTCGGAATCGCGCTAGAGCAAGCTGGCTTCATCGAAGCAACTCCAGGGGAACCGCTCCCGGTTCAACCTGAGTCTGCTCTACTTGCGATTCGAGTGGCGATTGGGCCGTTGCCTACCGTGTCGCTAATCTTGGGCGTTGTCTTAGCATACTTTTACCCGATCACTCGTGAAAAACACGCTGAAATTCTTCTAAGATTGCACCAGCGCAAGCAGGCTCAACTTGAAGCCGCAGAAGCCTCTTCTGAATTGCCTCCGCATCCCATAGCTAGCGATGAGCCGATAGAAGATGGAACCCGATAACGCAACGACCTTTGCTGGAGTTATGGTATCTGTCACATCAAGACGATGATGAGGCATTCTACTAGCTGGGGTTCTCCGCCGCTTCGTCCTGTTTTGGAGAAACAGCAGGTTCACCTTTGGCTGACCTGGGTTGATCAAGCAATCGCCCAAGTCCCTCAACTCCGTCAAATTCTTTCCACGGACGAGCAAGCAAGAGCCGATCGCTTTTACTTTGAGCGCGATCGCCACCGCTTCACCATCAGCCGAGCGCGACTGCGGCAGATCTTGAGCCAATATTTGGATATTCCTGCTGAACACCTTCAGTTTTGCTACGGAACCTACGGTAAGCCGTCGCTGGCAGGCTCTCTCGCCAACACGGGACTACAATTCAACCTGGCACACTCAGGGGAGGCAGTGCTGTGTGCGGTGACGTGCGATCGCCACATCGGAGTCGATGTTGAGCAAGTTCGCCCCTTGCCCAAAGTTCAGCAACTCGCAGAACGTTGCCTTTCCGCTCAAGAGAAAATTCACCTCACCGCTTCAAGCTGCCCTGAAGAAACCTTTTTTGCCTACTGGACTTGTAAGGAAGCCTATTTGAAGGCGATCGGCAGCGGCTTAACCCAGCCGATGGATCAAATCGAATTCGCCTTGACC
Source organism: Leptolyngbyaceae cyanobacterium SM1_4_3 (assembly GCA_012031415.1). Lineage (GTDB taxonomy): Bacteria > Cyanobacteriota > Cyanobacteriia > Elainellales > Elainellaceae > JAAUTN01. The sequence continues at coordinate 11,237 of JAAUTN010000039.1, forward strand.
CCAACGATTCAACTGATGAAGGTTTTGGGTAGTTCTGAAGCAGCAAAACTCTGGTCGTTACAGCTACTCAATTTTTCGCCCGATTATAAAGCAGCCCTCGCAGTAGAGGGGCAAGATTACCAGCTAATGTGCTGGCAGGTTTGATCACATTTAGCCGGAAGTAGAAGAGGCGATCGCACCTACACTCCCCCACTACATTTTGGAGTCAATTTTCTTATCATTCGTCAGTCGTCTCAAGCCCATGATGAGCGCAACTCCTGCTAAAGCGCCACCAATGTGAGCAATCCGATTGACTCCATCTTGCAGTCCAACCTGCTGCAATTCAGTTACCACCTGCTGGATTACAAACTGCCCTAGAATCAGCACTTCCAGAATTTTTCGCCAACTCCATCTCAGCTTAATTAGGACACTGACCACAAATAAGCCAAACACGGCACCGGAAGCCCCTAAAGAAAGAGTTGCTCCAGGTTGTAACAGCACGCTCAGCAGGTTTGCACCTAGTCCCGTAATGATGTAACTGGCAACAACACCCAAAATCCCTTCTTCCTCCTCGACCAGCTTGCCGAAGATATAGAGAAAAAATAAATTTCCTGAAAGGTGTGCCCAATTCGCATGGAGGAACATAGACGTAAAGAACTGATACCAGGCAGGGCGAGCATGGTTCAGGTAGAGAAACTGGAGCGGCAAAACCTGATCCAGCGCAAAGAGAATTAAATTGATTAGAATCAGCGCAAAAACGCCATTATAAAAGCGTTCTTGCTGTTGGGTAGGTCGGTTAAGTTCTAGCATCTATGAATTGTGGGTTTCGGTTGAGAACAGCAGAGGCAGCAATTCTGTCAGGCTCAAGCGCGTACTCACTTCTATTTTAGGAAGGTTAGAACTGAGGTTTAAGTAAGAGACAGAGGTGAATGGCACCAGGGGGGCGATCGCTTACCTACCTTGAATTGAGTCAGGAAATTGAGTCCGGATCGATGTTTAGCTCCCGTAGCCGAGCAGCAAGCCGCTCTGCCCGCTGACGCTCTTGCTCAAGCCGCTGCTCAGCCTGGTCAGCCCTTTCCTCTGGAGTCGGATAGCGAACTCCCTGTTCGTCATACCAGTACAGCCATTCTCGCTCAATTCCCTGGTAAGCTCCTCGTTCGCGCCCCAAGCCTAGCCCAATCTGAGGGAGCCAGATGGAGTTGCCAGTCAGAGGGACGTATTCGCCGTTTTCAAGGCTATACACTTCGAGCGGTGGCTTGCGGCGGCGGCGAGAGGAATAGATTGCGTAATATTTTGCGCCCAGTTCGGCGTAAAAGGCTTTCTTTTTACTGTACTCGCCGCGATATTTACGGGACACCACTTCCAGAACAAACACGGGCACAATATTATTCTCTTCCCATAAGACGTAGCTGAGGCGAAGTTCTTCATCGACAATCCGCTGTACGCCTAAGCTAAGGAAACCGTCTGGCACGATCGCAGGTTCATCAGGGTCGTAGTAAATCCCCATGTCTACGCCAAAAAACCAGTCCATTCGGTCTTTCCAAAGCTGCGCCAAAATTTGCTTGAGCAGGCTGGGCATCAGGTCTTGAAGTTCGTTGTCCACTGGCGTTTCGTCCGAATCGGGAAGCTCTTCGGAAGATGGCAGGCATTGCCAGGGATAGTACTTTTTCAGCATGGCGATCGCTCCAGGGCTGACTGCTTGTATCTTAACGAAGTAAATCAGGGCAGCGTGAATAACGAAATTATACGGGAAAATAGTTCATATGTTCGCCCCTATGTTCGCACTGGCGATCGCTTACCCTAAGAATGGGAATTTACAAACGCTCTATGTCCTACGAACCGCTTCACCACAAATATCGTCCGCAGACGTTTGCAGAACTGGTAGGACAGGGGGCGATCGCCACTACACTCAGCAACGCCCTTCAACAACGGCGAATTGCACCCGCCTACCTGTTCACCGGACCCAGAGGAACGGGCAAAACCTCCAGTGCCCGAATTTTGGCAAAGTCGCTGAACTGCATCAACAGTGACGTGCCCACTGCTAAGCCCTGTGGCGTGTGTGAAGTGTGTCGGGCGATCGCCAGAGGTTCCGCCCTAGACATCATCGAAATCGACGCAGCCAGCAACACAGGCGTAGACAACATCCGCGAACTAATCGAACGTGCCCAGTTTGCCCCTGTGCAGTGTCGCTACAAGGTCTACGTTATTGATGAATGTCTAACCGGAGGCTCCCTTGTCCTAACTGACGAAGGACTAGTCAGAATCGATGATCCCAGCATTAAGGGTAAAAGAGTTCTTAGCTACAACGACTCATCTGAAAGCTGGGAATTTAAGCGAGTGACTCGTTGGCTAGACCAGGGAATAAAGCAGACGCTAGTTATTAAAACTTCCAACAATCAGGAAATTCAATGTACTAGCAACCACTTAATCAGGACGGAGCAGGGATGGATAGCAGCAAAAGACGTAAAAGAAGGAATGAGGATACTATCCCCTGTGAGTGCGGATGCGGCACCGTTATCTACAAGTTCGGCACAGATGGACGTATCCGTAGATTCGCAAGAGGACATCAGTTTAGAGGCAATACCTACGGACAAAAGCCGTACAAATTGCAGTCTATTCTTGAGCAAGCTGAACTCCTACGCCCGTTCTGTCTTTGCGGCTGCGGAGAGAAACTTGAAGTCACTAATTTCCTTCAACAAAAGGGTAAAGGGGTTAGAAGTATTCAGACCCACTGGGAAAAACACCCTTACAAGCAAAAACACGGGATTTGGGAACTCAGGACTAAGAAGCTTATTGCCAGTACAGGAGTTTTGCAACCCGACGTACTGGGACTCATCTATGGAACCTTGCTTGGAGACTGCTCAATCGGTTATCCAAATCAACGCAGTAGGTTTCCTAGACTATCCTGGACACATGGAGAACTCCAGCGAGAATGGCTGGAATACAAAGCTCAACGCCTCTCAGTTCTCCGCCCAAAACTCCGAATCACTTCAAACCAGGGGTACGGGAAGCAGTCAATTTGTGGCAGCACCGTCTGTCATCCTGAACTTAAGGACGTGTTTAACCTCGTTAAATCTCAAGGCAAGGAAAAGTACGTATCGCTGGATTGGCTTAACCAGATCACTTCAGAGGGTTTGGCTTGGTGGTACATGGACGATGGTTCTCTTAGCCTTAGCTCAGAAGGTAGCCCTCAAATTCAATTCCACACAGAAGGCTATTCTGCCAAGGAAAATCAAACTATTGCTGAATGGCTTACGGCATTGGGTTACTCAGCAAAATCAAGGTTTTACACACGCAAGAGCAACGGCAAGGCATACTACTACGTTTGGATGGACGCAAGGGCATCTAGATCTTGGCTCTCAGCATTTGAGCAATATTCCATCCCATCAATGGACTACAAATTTGGAGAGGGTCGAGTCTGTCCACCTCGCTGGGGTTGAGAGGGTCTATGACCTCGAAGTTGAAGATAACCACAACTTTGTTGCCAATGGGCTGCTAGTGCATAACTGCCATATGCTTAGCACCGCAGCGTTTAATGCGCTGCTCAAAACCTTAGAAGAACCGCCCGATCGCGTCGTCTTTGTGTTAGCAACGACCGATCCCCAGCGGGTATTACCGACGATCATCTCTCGCTGTCAGCGGTTTGATTTTCGCCGGATTCCCCTAGAAGCAATGGTGCAGCACTTAGGCGTAATTGCGTCTAAGGAACAGATCACTATTGCCCTGGATGCGGTGCAGCTAGTTGCCCAAATTTCTCAGGGAGGGCTGCGAGATGCCGAAAGTTTGCTCGATCAGTTAAGCCTGCTAGAAGGTGAGATTACCGTTGAGCGGGTTTGGGAACTGGTAGGCGCGGTGCCGGAGCGAGATTTGCTGGCACTGGTAAGGGCGATCGCCCAGGATAACGCCGCAACCCTCCTAGATCAAGCACGCCACCTGATGGATCGAGGGCGAGAACCGCTGATCGTGCTACAAAACCTCGCAAGCTTTTACCGAGATTTGCTGATCGCCAAAACTGCACCCGATCGCAATGATTTAGTTGTCATCACACCGCCCACCTGGGCTGAGCTACGGGAATTTGTGCAAGACCTGGATCTGATGATCATCTGATGGGACAGCAGCATCTCCGGGCGGCTGAGGTGCAGGTGAAAAATACCACTCAGCCTCGGCTGTGGCTGGAGGTGATTTTGATGGGGCTGTTGCCTTCTGCGATCGCCAGCCAAACGGCACCCGTCAAGCAGCGGAACCTATCGATTCAACCTGACAGTAGGGGGCGATCGCCATCCGCGACTCCTGTCACCGCATCACCCAGTCCTTCTGCTGTTCCTACGCCTATCAAACCAAATTCCACTGAACTGGAACAAGCTGCCCCCCAGGAAATAATTCCTCCTCAACCCGAAATTCATGAAGCCATGCAGCGATCTCCAGAAGTGGCTGCTTCATGGGAAGGCGAACCATCCATAGAAGAAACTGCTGAACCTGAAGCTGATCAGGCAGTTTCTCAGCCTGCTGTTGACCCTCCTGAACAAACGAACCTCAATCAGCTTTGGCAAGAAGTTTTAAACTACCTACAGCCTCCCTCCACTCGGATGCTCTTGCGCCAACAGGGTAGTCTAATTAGCTTTGATGGTCACGTTGCTCAGATTGCCATCAGCGCCAAATGGCACCCAACCGTCAAAGAACGAGCGTCTAGAGTTGAAGCTGCTTTTCAAAAAGCTTGCAACCATTCCGTTATCGTTAGAATTGATGCCGCAGGTTTGCCTCCGCAAGCAAATAGCGCAGATCCCGCAAAGGGAATTTCTCCGGCTCCACAGCCTACTTCCCAAAACTCAGCCCATCCGATAGCCAATGACAACCAGCCACCAGATTTTGGACATCCCCCCTCATCCCCTGCTTCCGCAAAGCCCAGTCTTGCTGAAGATAAGTTCGTAGGTGGGAATGCTCAACCGTCAACCAACGGACACACCCAACCGCCAGAGCAATCTCCAGACCTGCCGCTAGCCAAGTTTTCAACTGATCCATCTGATGTAGCCTTTTCTGCATCGGTTTGGGAGGCAGAAGATAAGGTGATAGAAGCGGCTAAAAGTTTAGCGACCTTTTTCAATGGTCAAGTCGTTAGCTTGGAGGGCGATATTGAGCTACCCCAAAGTTCAAGCGTTTTCTCGACGGATGTTAGCGGATCTGAGTTAAGCGAAAATGAGACGGGACTGGATGCAGAAGACGATGAGCTTCCCTTTTGAAATCGTCCTCTGGCATCCAAAAATGCTGTTCCTATTTGTCAAGCCAGTACAACACCCTATAGCTGCAACAACTGACGGCGACGGGCGAGAATCTGCTCCGGTTCGATCTGGATGACAGCTTCTGCAAGTGGCAGCACCCGTTTTCCGCCTTGAAACACATTTATTTGATACACGCGCTGATTGGTCATGTCAACTCCGGTCAACCAGCCGCTTTTGGGGTGATAAGCGCCCGTGTCGATATCTAACCAGCCGCGCCCTTGAGCCAGCGCACCGGGGATTACATTTGGCAAAGTAAAGGTAATAGTGTGCCCTGTGATGATTAGCTTGTCTGGGAAATAGGGCTTTTGGCTGCCGTGAAACTCTTCCCGAATCCAGCAATAATCCTGCACAGTTTGGTCAGCTAGCGGTACGCCCGGATGCACACCTGCATGAACCAGCCAGATATCTCCCAGGTCCAGGTGAGTTGGCAGTTGCCGAATCCAATCTAAATGCTCGAGCAATGCTTCGGGTTGCCTATAGCTAGAGATTGTGGTTTGTCCGCCACTGTAGAGCCACGCCTGAAGAGCGTTAGGACAAACTTTGCCCTGAGGGAAGGAGTCAATCAGCAGTTGTTCGTGATTTCCAAGTAGGCAAGTGTAGCCGTTTTGCCGGACAAAGCCGACGACCTGGGCACTTTTTGGGCCTCGATCGATCAGGTCGCCTAAGAAGTAAACTTGATCTGCTGAGTCTGGGGCGATCGCCTCCAACAATCTCATCAAGCCATCGTAGTGACCATGTACATCACCAATGAAAATGCGACGACCACTAACCACGCTCACTCAGTCCTTCTACTAAAATCACTACGTAGGGTCATGGGCTAAACATCACAACCCCACTTTGAAAACTAGAACTAGTTTTCCAGCGCGACGGTTCTATAGAATTTACGCGCTGCTGAGAGAATTTCAGGAAATCAGTTTGGATTGTTTACAGTTGTTTTCTTGCTGGGTAGAAAGCATATGAAACGAACCCTATTACTTCAATTATGCCCAACAGAATCAACAAGTATCACGATTTTAGTGTCAAATATGATACCTACATTCAATCTTCATTGGCTTAAAGCTCTCAAGAATTGCTGTAAGCCAGACAACAAACCCTTTCGAGAAGGTTGTTGAGCCGTTGATTGCCCCGTTGCTCTTGCGAAGATTTCATCCAGAGCTTCCCCCACAGGTTTCTGCGGTTCCTCTGCAATCAACTGATATCCTGTATCTTTTTCCATCCAAACTTGCCAGGGATCAGGGAAAGATCGCAACAGGGCGGCACCCTCTAGGGGTTTGAGGTAGTAGCAAGACTCGAAGGTGTTGAGCAGGCGATCGCGAAGCTGCCGTCCAGCATAGCCAATTCCAATCGTGGCAACGTCTTCGAGACGAGGGTTAAGCAGGACAACGGGACGATCCAGTGCGTCTTCACACAGCTTTTCGACCTGTGCGACCTCTACGGCAGAGGGTTCTACAAAAATAAATAGTTTGTCTTCTGGCTGAATTTGACCTTTGATTTCCCCCATTGCCCGAATCGAGTAAGGCTTTTCACCCCAGTCTCGCCGGGCCAGGGCTGCTGATCCGGCATCGGAGAAAAATACCCGCAGTTGATTACCCAGATTCTCAAAAGCCGGGATAAATTTCTCGGCGACAGGCATGACTTTGAGTTCTGGGAAGGCTAGCTCGACCTGGAGCCGAGTTAAGCCAGAGGCGATCGCTGCTTGAGTCGCTTGCTGTGCCTGAGCGATCGCGTCGTCGAGGGTGGTGGGGAGTTCGGGCATGGAAGGGAGTAGGGGCTATGGGCTAGGAGCTAGGGCGTGTATCAAAGATGTTGATTTCTGTGCGCGTCGTGCATGAAAGTTCAACGCTTAACAACTCTTAAACAGAGGAATTGGGATCGACGTAGCCTTGAATGTTTTCGGGGTCGAATTGCTTAAGAATACGGGTAGCCCGATTAGTGATGTTGGGCGGGCCGTTGACTACGACCAAGTATTTACCTGCCTTGAGGCGGTTGCGGTAGGGGAGTGCATCGCCGCTACCAACAGCGAGTCCTACGCCACCGCCAACGAAATAGCTGCCCATTACACCTGCGATCGCTCCAAAAACACCGCCAATAAGATGATTGCCTAAAGAACCTGCCCAGCCAAATAGCTCAATTCCAGTCAGTAAGTTGAAAGCGTAGCCTGAAATAAAACCAAATGGCACTAGCCAATAAGACATCAGCGTTGCTTGTTTTTGGGCTTGCTGTTTGGGGTCAATTAAGCCATATTCATCAGCAGTTTTGTAGCCTTTGCCCAAGATGGCAACTTTTTCCATTGGTAGCCCCTCTCTCTCAAGGGCAGAATAGGCTTCTTCAGCCTGAATGCGGTCTGGTAGAACGGCGATCAGATAGTTCATGTCTCAAGCAAAATGGGGGGGCTTGCTCTAGCTTTAATACCAGGATACTAAAGCCTGGCTGCTTGATTGAAGAAAAAGTCTGGACGGTTATGGCTTGACGGCTGTTTTCTTAAGTCGGCTGTAGTGCAATTTCAGCACCAGAATTATAGAGGACAGTATTAGAGTCACCACGTTTGCCAGAATTACGGGCAGATCGTGAACATAGGTTCCATAGATTAACCAGAGGACAATGCCGATGCAGAGGGTAATCAACATACTCCAGGAGAGGTCTTCGGCTGATTTTGACTTCCAGGTTTTGATTAACTGGGGCAGGTAAGCAATGGTGGTCAAGGCTCCTGCCACGAGTCCCAGAACAGTTGTAAAGTCGGTCGTTCCCAGAACTTTTGCAAAATCCATATATGTTAGAAGGATGATGAGAGATGGGTTCTAGACACAGAGGTGAGTGGATTCGTTCCAAAACTATGCGAGTCAGCTTGTAGTCTGCCCGCAACCTTAATTTTTTGTCGATAGGATCGATTGTAAACACAACTACAGAATTGTGAACATTCTTCGTAGGAATGAGACTGATCGTTATTGCCTACTTGCACCCACATCGGGGTAGTTCTAAAGATGCTAAGCAGTCAACCTGATTTACAGCCTGATCGGCCGATTTTTCCACCCAGTGATCTTTTAAGCGATGAGCCGCCTTTAGAAACTTACCGCCATCTGAAGCAACTGATTTTGCTGCTGACTAGTTTGGAGCGATTGTGGAGCGATCGCCAGGATTTTTTTGCAGGCGGCAATCTCAGTATTTATTACAGTACCCGCCAGCGCAAATCAGAGGATGTTAGAGGTCCAGATTTTTTCGTGGTCCTCTGAGTCTGAATACGAACGGGCTGAGTCTGAACGTCGGCGATTTGAGCGTTTAAGCCAGAAGCTGCGGGAGATGGGCGTAAATCTAGATGAGTTGAATGGGATCTAAAACTTTTTAAGCGTTTAATGTTATGTCTGTTCAGCAATATATGCGGGTGCTACGGCTGTTTTGGGGAGCGGCGATCGCTGCCGAGTTAGAATACCGCCTTAACTTTTTGATTGCTGCGTTCACTAGTCTGTTTAGCCTGACGGGAAGCTTATTTTCACTGTTCTTGTTTTACCGAACGGGCTACACCTTTGAGGATTGGTCATGGGAAGAGGCACTGATCGTATTGGGTATGTTTACGCTGCTGCAAGGGTTTGCAGCAACTTTCCTGGCTCCTAACCTGAACCAGATTGTGCGGCAGGTGCAGGAAGGAACGCTGGATTTTGTGCTGCTGAAGCCGATTAGCTCTCAATTCTGGCTGTCTACTCGCACGGTTTCCCCTTGGGGGTTACCTGATCTAATTTTTGGCATGATTTTAATCGGCTATGCGGGTGGGCGATTAGGGCTTGGTGCGAGTAACTACCTGCTTGGTGTAGCTCCCATTCTGCTGGGATTTCTTAGTCTCTATAGTCTCTGGTTCATGCTGGGGGCGACGAGCATTTGGTTTGTCAAGATTTATAACGTAACTGAGGTGCTGCGCGGTTTGCTGGAGGCGGGCAGATTTCCAATGGTGGCGTACCCGGTCGCCTACCGGGTTTTCTTTACGTTTGTGATTCCGGTTGCCTTCCTGACGACTATTCCGGCAGAGGTGCTGCTCAACCAGTCTGAGGTGGAGTGGGTGCTGGGCGCGGCTGGGCTGGCCATCGCCCTCCTGTTTGCCTCACAACAGTTTTGGCAATTTGCCCTGCGTTTCTACACCAGCGCATCATCCTAGCGGGGAAAAGTTGGTAGTTTGACCGCAGCTAAGGACTCAATCTTCTTGGATGATCGCAAAGGATAGACAATCGGGGAAGGCCAATTTGAGTTGGCTGCAAAGGCGGGCATCTTTTGCTCTGATTCGTTGGATTCATCAGAAATCTCTGGCACAGGTTGCTCGGTAGCGGCTGTCGGGGAGGAAGAGAGAAGCAGTTGGGCAAGCGAAACCCCCTGAGCAATTTGCTGCTTGAGGTCAAATGACTGTGGCTGAGAGGGAAGGGGTTGAGAAGAGTTGTCTGATGATGAAGCGGGGCGAGAGTTTGATGGAGTGGGTGGGGCGATCGCCTCAAACGAGTCAAATTCATCTGACACGCTGGCTTTCACCACATCATCGGTTGAAACATCAATCAGTCTTGCCAGGTCTTGCCACAGCGCATCTTCAGCATCGTTTAATGGCGGCCCAGATTTCTCAGAAGAGACTGAGTTAGAAGACTGACTATTAGAGATTTCTACTGAAATGAGAGCCTCTGGAGATGCACGCAGATCTTCCACAGGCTGCGTTTCTGAGCGCGTTGGGTCTGCGTGAGGCGATTTTGGCGCGAGGCTAGCAGATTCCAACTGGGATGTTGCCTCATGCCACCAGCCCGCAGACCTCTTCAGGTCGTAGCTAAGAGGCTGCGGCTCAACTTTAGGGGCAGCAGCATCGCTCAGTGTGGAGGGTTCAGCAATTAATTCAACGGCCGATGCATCTGATGTAGCCTGATCGGGATGGATGATGGAAGCCAAAACTGTAGGAAGATCGAGCGAGGCAGCCGCAGGGGGATAGAACTGATGAGTATTCTGATGTTTTGTCTCTACGGGGGCTTTTAGAGTAAGCTGCGTTTCGTCTAGATTTTCCAGTTCGTCTGCGTTCAGATTGCTGAGATCGCTCAAAAATTGAGGTTGAGCAGACCAGGGCTGAATTTGTTTCGCTCTGGGCAAGAAGGATTGGGGGGTGAAGGTATCGCGTTTGTCTGGTGAGGAGTGGGCGATCGCCTCCACCACTTGTTCTTTTGCCTCGTAGTTAGGCGGCGGCACCTCCAGGCATTTCTCTAGCGCTGCTTTGAACTGGAGCGTGTAGCGCTGTTGGCGCTGGAGGCGGACGTGCAGATCACGACAAGTCTTTTCAGATAGAGTCAATTGATGGGTCTGTTCGCTGTAGCGCTGTTGGGTTAGGGCGCACTCTCGCTCTAGCTGAGCAACCCGTTCCTGGCTGACCTCTAGCTGCTCTGTCAGCGTTTCGAGCAAAATTTGCTGGCGATGGTTTGTTTGCTGAGCAAATTCTAAATCATTGGAGAGTCGGGCAATTTCGGCTTGAGCGGCGATAAGTGTCTGGCTCGTTGGGCTAGAGGCTGCTTGACTTGCAGTAGAAACTTGAGGCTGTCTGTTTGCCTGAGCTTGGTCTTTTTGAGTGCGCTCCAGGGATTCCTCTAGTTGTGATACGCGATCGAGCAAAACGTCATTGCATTGATTGAGTTCCTGAATTAAGGCAATCAAGTCCGCGATTTCTGGCGGTTCGGTTGAATGACTGGCTCCGGTTGACCATAGCTGGGCTGCACTGGGATTTGGCGTTGCTTGCGCTAGCCAATCGATCAGCGGATCTTCATCTGAGGAGTAAAGTGATTGGCGATCGATCGCCTCTACACTCAGCGCGTTAGGAAAATCGACCGTTTGCCAGTCTTGCCAATCCTCCTGCGTTTCTGCAATTCTATCCGTTGCGTTGGTTTGATCTGCACTTGCGGAAGTGTCCCAATTTGAACTAGGCGACGGTTGGCTTTGGGACGGATCAGAAGATGGAGGATTCGCTTCACTCATGGCTCTAACTTTATAGCTTGGGGTCAAGGAGAATTTGGAAAACCAACACCACTGCAAATTTTCAAACCAGTTTGCGATCCAGGCAGTGTTGCTTAATATCTCAGGGTAAATCAATTGAAACAACTGGTGCTATCGCTGAAGCAATAGTTTTGTACTCAACTCACGAGTTTTGTACTCACAGTGGTCGTTTGTAATTTTGCTACTTAATCTAAACTGATTTGCTCAAGATTCCAATACTTTTGAGAAACATGACCTGAGGTATGCACTTAATGCATACCTGTTTTGCTTGCCCAACGAAACCTTTAAGGTTATCGACCTCTTTTCTGAGATTGATCTGAGACTACCGCTTTGAGGCAGGAAGAGAAAGGGTTGGACGAGGGGAAGTTTGAGGACGTGACCCATTCCCATTTCGATGTCCATTGCCGTTTTGAGCAGCAGGCTCATCTGTCAATAGCAATTCTCGAATTAGTCGAGCAGCAGCGCGTTGGGCCAGACCACCTGCAATTTGCTGCCCCATTTGCTGCGTTTCAGGTTTGGTAATTAAACGAGGCAATTTGCTGACTAGCTGTAGCGGATCAAATCCGGGGGTTTCCTGTAAGATGGCAACGATGCGGGTGAGGTGTTCTAAATTTTTCTGGTCACGGGGGGGCGCTGGCTTTGCTCCATTTGCGCCATCTAGCCCAACCCGCTGGCGCAAACTATAAGTAATGTTGCTGATGGTATTCCGCCCAAACACATCAATTCCCTTGACGATTTCTTCAACAAGCTGTTCACGAATGAATTCTCCCCGCTCTGAGAAAAGAAAATCCAGCGTTTGGTCAAGTACCTGGTTAAAATCGTAGTCCTGACTGTCACGAGCATTACGAAGCAAATTTTCTAACCGATTCCAACGAAAACTGCCTTCTTTGAACAGCAGATCGCGCAGGGAAGACCGAAGCTGTGGGGAGGGATCAGTCAGCAACCGCTTTGCAACATAAGGGTAAGCCTTGCTCAGCACCTTAAAGTTTGGGTCAACGTTAATCGCAATCCCTTCTAGCGTGACTAGCGATCGGATAATTAGCGCATAGTAAGCAGGCACTCGGAATGGAAACTCATACATCACTTCCGAAAGCTGATCGGTCATGCTCTTGAAGTTTAGCTCTGCTACGCTTGCGCCGAGAGCGCCATTAAACACGTCGGCTAACGCTGGAATGATGGGAGTCAGATCAGTCTCAGGCGAAAGGAAGTCTAACTTAACGTAATCCTGAGCTAGCCCTTCATAATCCCGGTTGACCAGATGTACGACTGCCTCAATCAAACCGTAGCGCTGATAGGGTTTGACCTCACTCATCATGCCGAAGTCGAGGTAAGCCAGCTTACCATCAGGAGTTGCTAGCAGATTACCAGGATGCGGGTCAGCGTGGAAAAATCCATGTTCTAGCAACTGTCGTAGAGAACATTGGACTCCGACCTCAATCAAGTGTCTAGCGTCAATTCCCTGGCTAAGCAGCACATCGGGACGGGTGAGCTTTGTACCTGTGATCCATTCCATTGTCAGCACTCGCCGCTGAGTGTACTGCCAGTAGATTCGAGGCACGTAAATGTCAGGCAAATGCCCATAAAGCTGAGCAAATTTTTCGGCGTTTTTGCCTTCCTGGGTGTAGTCCATTTCCTCAAAGATGCGGGCACCAAATTCGTCCATGATGCCAACCAGGTCGCTTCGCACCTGCTCAGATTTGCTGGCCCAAATTGCTAGCTGGCGCAGAATGTAGATGTCTAGGGTGATTCGCTGTGCTAAACCGGGACGCTGTACCTTAACGGCTACCGTTTCACCGCTCTTTAGCTTGCCTTTGTAAACCTGCCCGAGTGAAGCGGCGGCAATCGGGTCTGGAGAAAGCTCGGCGTAAATATGTTCGGGGCGATCGCCCAACTCTTCTTCGATGAACCGAAAAGCGACCTCGTTGGGAAATGGCGGCAGTTGGTCCTGTAGCTTCGTCAACTCTTCCATATAGAGTGGCGGAATCAGATCAGGACGAGTAGATAAAGCTTGCCCCACCTTGATGTAAGCCGGACCAAGATCTGTCAGAATCTCTCTCAGCCGAGCAGCCCGACGAAACTGATTGCGCTTAATGGTTCCCCAACGTTTGTCCCAAAATAGCCGTAGACCAAGCCCCAGAAACGGCAGAATGATGCCGACCAGTCTTGCCCACACTTGAAGCGGACGGGCACGGTAATGGCTGGCGATCGCCACCGGATCGTATCGTAAAGCCGTATCTGCATTCGTCAGGTCATTCACTTGAACCGACTTTAAATGCTCTTCAGGAGCGGGGTAGCTCTCAATGGCGATCGCCCCTGACTGTGTTAAATCTTGGGCTGTGGAATTAGCTACGGTAGGCATAGTGTAGAGAAGATAGGGGTGGGCAGTCTGGACTCCGAGCCGCGTGGGGCTGGTTTAGCAGTTGTGCTTCAGCGAGTCAGGGCAGAGCAGCCCATGTAAAGCATTGTAACAACAGGTTTAGGAAGAACTACATCTTCTTTTAATAAAGAGACATTTAGTAATTAGATCAAATTAGATCATAAGTATCCAATGTGGGCATCAATCCTGACGCTTCCATAAATTTTGTGCCCCCTCGCGAAGGACCCCGTGCCTCAAAGGGATTGCTGTTAGAAACACCTACAGTCTTGCAAACTACTACTAAACTGAATAAGTACAGGCATTCGGTGGGCGAGAGTAGGGTTAGGGGCTGGGGGCTAGGGGCTAGATCTGAATCTTGAATTTACAACCTTGCAGTTCTGGTCAGTAGTCCCAGACAGCTACTCCAAGCCCCAGATAGCTGCTCCAGTCAAGTAACTTCCCATCCGAACCCTAGCCCCCAGCCCCTAGTCCCTAACCCCTTCAAGATCGCCTAATTCCTCGCCCTGTGGCATCTTTCCCTCTGGTCAATTTTGATTCATGCTGATCTCTCTTCAGATTGAAAATTTTGCTTTAGTTGACCGTCTGGATCTGGAGTTTGGCGTAGGGCTAAACGTTTTGACCGGAGAAACGGGCGCAGGCAAATCTATCATTCTTGATGCTCTGGATGCGGCTTTGGGCGGTAAAGTGACGAGTCGAGCCGTCCGCACGGGAGCCGATCGCGCCCTGATCGAGGCTAACTTTAAGCTCAATTCATCTTTGGTTGCATGGTTGACCGAGCAGCAAGTCGAGTTGGTTGATGACACGGTTTTGGTGTGTAGCCGGGAATTAACTGTTAACCGGGGAAACGTTCGCAGTCGCTCTCGCCTGAATGGAGTGCTAGTTAACAAGCAGCAGATGGAGGCACTGCGCGATCGCCTCATAGAAATCACTGCTCAAGGACAAACCGTGCTGCTGGGACAGTCCAACCTCCAGCGAGAATGGCTGGATGCCTTTGGCGGTGCCGAACTGATGCAGCAGCGTGAAATTGTAGCAACTGCCTTCGCCGCTGCCCAGCAAGCGCTTCAGGCTCTCGAAAAACGCCGTCAGTTTGAGCAACAGCGGCTTCAGCAGCTTGACCTGTTTGAATATCAGTCGAAAGAGTTAAATGCGGCTAATCTAAGTGACCCTAACGAGTTGACCGACCTGGAGCAAGAACGTCAGCGGCTCAGCCACAGCGTTGAGCTTCAGCAGCAGAGCTATCAGGTGTATCAGGCGCTCTACCAAAACGATGCGGGTGAAGCCTGCGCCGATTTGCTGGGCAAAGCCGAAGGATTGCTCACAGACATGGTGCGCTATGACTCACAGGTGCAGTCGGTGCTGGATTTGGTGACGGAGGCATTAGCACAGGTGGAGGAAGCTGGACGGCAAATTAATGCTTATGGCGAGGATCTGGAAACCGACCCAGAGCGGCTGCAATTCGTCGAGCAGCGGATTATTGAGCTAAAGCAAATTTGCCGTAAATATGGACCGACCCTGACAGAAGCGATCGCCTACAGCCAAAAACTTCAAACCGACCTGGCCGAGTTAAACGTTGGCGCTCAGTCTACCGAAGTGCTAGAGCAAACCTATCAAACCCGTCAGGCAGAGTTGCTGCGAGCTTGCGATCGCCTGACTGAGCTGCGTAAAACCACCGCCCAACAGCTAGAAACACTACTGCTGAGCCAGCTAAAACCACTGGCAATGGACAAGGTTCAGTTTCAGGTGGGTATTGCGGCTATCTCTCCCAGCACAACGGGGACAGACCGCATTACCTTTCTGTTTAGCCCTAACCCCGGTGAACCGCTGCAACCGCTGACCGAAATTGCCTCAGGCGGTGAGATGAGCCGCTTTTTGCTAGCGTTGAAAGCCTGCTTTTCTCAGATTGATTCAGTAGGAACAATGGTGTTTGACGAAATCGACGTGGGAGTTTCGGGGCGGGTAGCACAGGCGATCGCCGAAAAACTTCATCAGCTTAGCCGCAACCATCAGGTGCTTTGTGTGACCCATCAACCCATCGTAGCGGCGATGGCAGATGCTCACTTTCGAGTCAACAAGCAAGTGATTGATCAGGTTCTCAATAACGGCAAAGCGATCGCCCCAGACGCAGGTAAGACCGAAGAAGTTAGAACCGTTGTCCGCGTTGCTGCTCTTGATAATCAGCAGCGTCGCGAAGAATTAGCTCAGCTTGCAGGTGGGCAGAACGCTCAAGAAGCGATCGCCTTTGCCGAGTCACTCCTTAACCAGGCTGCAAATACTCGCCTAACTCAGGCTAACTCACCTATCAACTCCAACACTTCTACTTCCTCACCAAAATCAGGGGCAGGACGAAAATCTCGCGCCAAAAAAGTTTAGGCAAGAGTCTTAAAAAGGAAGATTCAAAATTCAAAATAGTTCCCTTTCAAGATTTTTAATTTTATATTTTTGAACTGCTTATTTTGCCTAAACATTCCCCTTAAGGGGGATGCACAGCCAAACAACCCCAAAAGCCTCAAATATATTGAGTTCGTTTCGTATATTTAACTGCTCAGGGGCAGTCCAATCGTATTGGTGTCACATCCCCACAACAGTTACAGGGCGAATGCATCTTAGGTTGCAAAGAGTCGATCGCTAAGTTAAAACCAGCGATGGATTAATTGCTTGCTTTATTAAGCAACAGTGAGCAATTAGCACCTTATTCAAGAGGAACGACTAATGAGCGTCCAAAATCGTCTCATCTCACTCAAACAGTTGATCAGCCTCGGCGCGATCGCAGGTACCAGTGTTCTCTTTGGGTTTCCTGCAACGGCCCAGTCCAGCATCAATTCCGATGCTTCTGCTAACCCTATTCTGGCTCAAGCAGAATCTACAGGAGATGATTTTGAGCTTTCTCCAGAAGGCTTTGAAATTCTTTGTGAGCGCTTTCCACTCAACTCCCGTTGTGAAGGAGCCGCTGGCTCTGGAAGTGACGACCTACCAGGCTCTGCTCAAGATCCAAACACAGATGTGACTGATCCACCAATTGAGCCAGGAAATTCACCCTCTGATGATTCGTCCGGCGGTACACAAGAGCGTCCTGGTGAATCCCCTGATGGGCTAGGCACACCACCAGGAGGTTCAATGGATGACACTCCTGCTCCTGGTTCTCCTTCCGACCCTAACACCGACACAACTAGCCCACCCTTTGACCCCGGCAACTCTCCTGCTGATGGCTCAGAAGGTGGTATTCAAGAACCGCCTGGTGACATGATGCCTCCAGGCGGAACGATGCAGCCTCCAGGTGGAACAATGCAGCCTCCAGGTGGAGCGCCTCTCGATACACGTCCTCCTGCCGCAGAGCCAGACGACTCTACAGTTCCTCCTACCCAAAACCAGTAGGCGGTTGGAACAATGGATTAGAGAGGTTTGCTAAGCAACTGGTTAAATCATCATTCACCCTTTCAGAAACCCTTTCAAACTCTTCTAAATAGGCTTCTGGGAGATTTTCAAGAAAACGCTTTTCACCTGGAGGGCAAACAATGGTTCACTTCTAGCCCGCCCTGAGTGAAGCATTGCAGTTGGGGAGCATTTGAGATTAGGTTCCTTCCCAAATCACCCTAAGTCTGTTCATACCAGTCCAATTGAGGTCAAACTTCTCTAATGCCGTTTCTGTAGGGCTATACCTACACTTCAGGACACGTATTTGTGTGCAAACTCCCATTGTGCGGAGTTTGCACACAAATTACGTTTTAACCGAGGTGCGTAACGCCATTTATGTAGCTTCACAAGGAACTTGGCTTAGATTGAACATATTTAGATTGAATATATTTAGATTGAACAACACATTGGGATTGTAGTTTTGCGTGCCGAATTAACTCACCTGTTTACGACGCTAGGCAATGTTTCTAAAGATGCTGCTATTGAGCAGAGCCTACGGCAGTTTTTGCTAGTTCTCTCAGTCTCTTTAGGAGTTGCAACAACTTCCCGCGTATTTAGCTGGTTTCGCCAAATCCCCTATACGCTGCTGCTGGTGATTGTGGGGCTGATTTTGGCAGCCATAGATGTGCGGTTAATTAACCTTTCGCCAGAGCTGATTCTGTTTATTTTTTGCCGCCGCTGCTATTTGAAGCAGCCTGGAATATAAAGTGGTCGAATCTGAAGCGCGATTTATTTCCAATTGCGCTGTTGGCGATCGCTGGCGTAATGATTACCGTCCTGGGGGTTGTATTTAGCCTCAAACTCGTTGCAGGTACGGCTCTCTCGACGGCTCTCCTGGTCGGAGCTAGCCTATCCGCAACCGATCCGGTATCTGTCGTCGCCCTATTTCGAGAATTGGGCGTAGGCAAACGTTTAACCACCCTGATGGAAGGTGAAAGCTTATTCAACGATGGGGTAGCAGTAGTAGCTTTTGGTTTGCTGCTAGGTTTAGCGATGGAAACAGAGCAGTTCAGCCTTTCGATTACGCTGGCTCGGTTTCTCACCGTTGTTGGAGTTGGGATTGCAGCGGGCGCTCTGATTGGGTTTGGTATTTCTTACCTGACCCAACGATTTGACCTGCCGCTGGTTGAGCAATCGCTGACGCTGGTTTCAGCCTATGGAACTTATCTAATTGCCGAGGAATTTGGGGGGTCTGGGGTCATTGGCGTGGTGACAGTGGGGCTGGTTCTCGGAAATTTTGGCTCCCGCATTGGCATGAATCCTCGAACTCGGCTGGTCGTGTCAGAATTTTGGGATTTCCTGGCATTTTTCGTCAATTCCATCGTGTTTTTGCTGATTGGCGACCAGATTCGGTTTGCCAGTTTAGGGGAGAATATTGAGGCAATTGGGGTGGCGATCGCCGCTCTCCTTCTCACCAGAGCCATCAGCGTTTACAGCTTAAGTACCTTGAGCAATGGGCTAGTGAAATCAGAGATTCCCTGGCAGGATCAGACCGTGCTGTGGTGGGGTGGTTTGCGTGGTTCCGTTTCAGTCGCGTTGGCGTTAAGCGTTCCTGCTACGCTGGAGCAGCGAGAAGAAGTCATTGCCATCGTATTTGGCGTAATGCTATTTACGCTGCTGGTACAGGGGCTTACCACTAAATCCTTACTTGAAAAGCTCGACCGTCTGGGCGACCAGCCTTTACGCCAGGAATACTTGCAGTCTGTTGCCCGTCGTGTAGCGCTAAATCGGGTTCAGGAACATCTATCTCACCTAATGCAGCGTCAAGAGGTTGACCAGGAGTTTTATGAATACCAGTCGGCTCTAATTCAGGGGCAGATTAAAAATTTGCAAGACCAGATTAACCACTTGCAAAATCAGCACCCCGAAATTCGCGAGTTTGCCGAAGCGCAACTGCGAGAAGAACTGTTGGCGATCGAAGCAGATACTTACGCTGAGCTAATTCGGGCGGGTCAACTTCAAGACGAGTTGACCCCCCTTCTACCAGAAGCGTTGAACGGATAAAAACACCCCTGAACGGATACCATCAACTGTAGTCAGTGAGTCGATAGATCTTGCCGTCGCGGAAATCAAGTTCTGAGCGTCCTGTAAGTTGCAGGGTTTCTCCCAGCTTCATCCCGTTTGGCAAGTTTGTAGCCAGCACGCCTACGTATTCTATTTCTAAAGAAGCTCCGTCGCCGTCCAGGTTAAACTTTGTCACGGTTTGCTTTCGTGACGAGAATAGCCGCTTCGACTGCTCTGCTAACGCTCGAAATTCGTTCTTGCCGGATGCACTCGCGTTAACTTCACCACCAGAGACGTTTTTGAACTCAATGTCCTGGTGGATCAACTCCATCATGCGCTCAATGTCGAAGCTGTTGTAAGCGTCGAGGTAACGTTCAAGCAAGGCTCGTTTTTCGTCGGCATGCATGGGTTCAAATTTCCTCTTCCCGACTCCCCTACTGAGCAGGCACCGTCCACCAGGCAAGCGCATAGTCCTGAGTTGGAGCATGGACGCGATCGCCATACACCACGCGGATCTTGTACTGTCCGGTTTCAGAAATTTCGTGGAAAATATGCTCGACGCTATCGACCTCACTCACCGATGACCAGACGCTATCTGAGATATCGTCATCCTCAACCCGCATCAGGTAAATATTCAGATTGTTTAAGCCTGCATCTGCAAACGTTTCTCCCAGGTCAAATCCCTCACTGCGATTTGCGTCTTGCAGCGCTACTTCACGATCCCAGGCGAGTGTGACGGAGACAAAGCTGCCTTCCTGGAGCGGTTGCTCTAGCACATAGTCTTGAAATTCGGGCGCGTCCGAGCCTTCACCCACAGTGCGATAGTCCCAACCGATCGCCGGAACGGGTGCATCAGGACTCCACTGACCGGGGCTAAACTGCTGATAGGCACGAAACACATTCAGGTGCCCGGTGCCAACTTCAGCATCCAGGGGAATCGCTTGATCGCTGTAAGCGTCAGACTCAAGCCAGGTTTGGTTATTTTGCAGCAGCATGGTGCGACTCATGCCCAATCGCAAGCCATCCCCGCTGTCTTGAATCTTGTCGGCAGAGTTCATCAACACAGCCTTGGCGACCTCGTGGCGACGCGCATCCAGGCTCCAGTTGGGCTGGTTAGTGCTGATCTGCGATCGCCATACTGATGAATCAACGCCACCGCTGCGGTAACGTGTGGTGCTGCAAAGCTGGTGCCCGTTGCTCGAATGATGCTGCCATCGGGGTTAAACATCTCAATGTTGGTGCCAGGAGCAACCAGGCTGACTGAGCGACGTGGGCCAACATTGCTCTCGGAGTCAGGCGATCGCCCAAGTACCGTTGCAGGCTCACTGCCCAGATTAGAGTAGTCAACCTTTGAAAAGACCCCATCTACCTGGGTTGAATTCGAGACCGTCATGCCGTTGAAATTGTCTGTAGGAATCGGGATACCGCCGCGGCCCTGGTTCCCAGCAATCACATACAGTACATCATGTTCACCTGCCGACCAGTCAACACACTGAGTTAACAGCGCATTTCCATCTAAAACTGCATCCGGACGCGGATCTTGAATAAGCGATTCGCCAAAGCTGAAATTGATTGCTCGGACCTGCCCGCCATCCTGCATCGCTACCGTTTGAGAAGATAGACACTCTTCTGGCTGTCCGCTGCGCTCAATGATCCCCACTGCCGAAGAGTAAAGCGTTGCATCGGGTGCAACTCCTGTCAGATATTTATCTTCACTAACCATCACGCTAGCGACATTAGAGGCATGACCATCTACATAGTCATTTGCCTGCGCCCGACCATCCCGAAAAAACACCTGTCCGACCTGCACCACATTGTTGTTAACAGCAGCTTTATCTAATCCAAACTGGGCAGGACGACCGATCTCCACTTGACCAATCGAAATTTTGCTGCCTGTCAAATTGTAGGGAGCAGCATGGAGTCTAAGTGCATCAATCCCCGCCTCCCCGACTGAAACCGCCAAACCCCAAACCGGAGTTGCTAGTAGGGAAGCCGAAAAGCCCCCAATCAACCATCCCAGCCTTTTCACAATTCGCTGCTGCACGGAAGTTTCTCCCACCAAAAATAATTTCCTGTGAATCTGAGCCTTTTGGGGATCAATTCGAGGGCTTGGGAACACGCTTTGTTAAACTAACATTACGAGACCAGGACGCAGGAGACATCGTAGCCATGACCCAAGCCAATTCCCACAAGTCAGTCGTCATCGCCCCATCTATCCTATCAGCAGATTTCAGTCGTCTGGGGGATGAAATCCGCGCTGTTGATCAAGCTGGAGCCGATTGGATTCACGTTGATGTGATGGATGGTCGATTGTGCCTAACATCACGATCGGACCCCTGATTGTAGAAGCAATTCGCCCGGTTACGCAAA
>JAAUTN010000255.1 GCA_012031415.1 Leptolyngbyaceae cyanobacterium SM1_4_3
TGTTTGAGATTGGTGGTGGTGGTGCAAGGCGCTCAGGAGATAGGGGTGGGGGCGGTGGTGAGAGGCGATCGGTTGGGGCGAGAGGTGGAGTGGTTGGGGGCGATCGGTGGCGCTATCCAGCTAACAACCCCAGTGCAGCGGATTGACCGAAGCCGCTTGGGGTGTTGCAAAAGTAGTCGCAACCGCTGACCGGGAACGTTAGCTGGCTTCGATTACAGGTGGTGGCAGTAGTTTGAATATTATCTGTTAGTATTGAAAACCAACTCCGTTCTGAACGAGTTGTTCAGCATTGATGTCCAGTGTCATGAAGAAACCTTTGCTTGTAGTTGTTGCAGGACGACCAGGATCGGGGAAAACCACGCTAGCGCATACTCTTGCAAGAAGGATAGGATGCCCAGCGATTTGTCGTGATGAAATCAAAGAAGGATTTGTGAATACGATGAAAAGTAGTCATGAATTCCTTGGAAAAGATGTTAACCAAGGTATCTACATCACATTTTTTGAAATTTTAGAATCTTTGCTGACAAAGCAAATAATGCTGGTTGCAGAAGCGGCGTTCCAACACCATCTCTGGGCACCGCCGTTAGAGCGACTTTCGCAGATCTCAGAAATAAAGATAATCATTTGCATGGTTGACTCTCATTTAGCGAGATCTCGTTTCATTCAACGCGGCTTATCTGATCCAAATCGGCTAAGATTTCATGGTGATTGGGGAGTACGCGCTGCTCAAGAGGGCATTGAATTACCGCCAGGAGATTACAATCCACCGCTTTTATCCATTCCTACGCTTGAAGTTAATACAAGTGACGGATACCACCCCGGATTGGATGACATTGAATCATTTCTACTAAGTTGACTGATTTTGCTTGCACATCATCCCTATTTTTGCTTTGAATGAACTGGGTAAGATTCAGTGTTGATGAGTAGCGGCAGCCAGCTAACAACCCGGCTGGAGCGGACTGTTGGGAGGTCTTGGCGGTGATGCGAAGGTTGTTTGCAGCCGCTCAGCCGGAACGTTATACTGCTCAAGCTACTGGTGGAGGCACTGTTCGCAACTTGTCTGCCGATGTTCAAGATTTAGTCACCTTGAGTTCATCCGTAAGATAGTGCCCAAGAATACTTATGAAGCGGTTAGCGCATTGGGTTAAACTGCTAGTTTGAGCATGAGCTAGGATTAAGGGACAATCTTTTCTAGTGAATTACAGCGATTTTCAGTTGAGTAAGCTACAATTTAGCAGCCTAGCGAGATAGGAAATAGCTGCTTATGCCTGCGCCTCTGTCCACTGACATACGACAACGAATTATCACCGCGTATGATGCCAAAGAAGGATCGCAGCGGCAACTTGCAGCGCGTTTCAAGGTGAGTCCGTCTTTCGTTCGAGACCTGATGCGACACTACCGCCAAACAGGCAGCGTGGAACCTAAGCCGCATGGGGGAGGAGCAGTTGCGAAGATAGGGAAGGAGCAGTTGCCGATGATTGAGGTCTTGGTGACGGCTCAACCGGATGCTCTGTTAGAAGAGTTGTGCGAACGTTTTGCCGAACAAACCCAGGTAGAGGTGAGGGTATCGACAATGCAACGGGCTGTGTGCAAGCTCAAGTTCAGTGTCAAAAAAAAACACTGATTGCCTCTGAGCAAGACACACAACGGGTAAAGGATTTGCGGTTTGCTCATCGGCTGTGGAGTTTCACAATAGACCCCCGCAACTTAGTCTTTATTGATGAAACTGGTATTCATCTGGGAATGACTCGTTTGTATGGTCGCGCCCCAGTCGGT
Organism: Leptolyngbyaceae cyanobacterium SM1_4_3; assembly: GCA_012031415.1. Classification (GTDB taxonomy): domain Bacteria; phylum Cyanobacteriota; class Cyanobacteriia; order Elainellales; family Elainellaceae; genus JAAUTN01. Next base: position 1,777 of record JAAUTN010000255.1, read on the forward strand.
GAACGCTCCTATGACAGCCAGACTCCGGGCGATCGGGGTAAGAATATCTCGTTGATTGGGGGCATGAGTCTCGATGGCTTGATTGCCACCTTGAGTGTTGTTGGCAGCGTTAATACCGAGGTGTTCTTGTTCTACATCCAAGAAGTTCTGATTCCTCAGTTATGGGTTGGAGCGATTGTTGTAATGGACAACTTACCTGTTCATCATGCTTTAGTGGTACGAGAGGCAATTGAAGCCGTGGGAGCAAAAGTGGTGTTTTTGCCGCCTGATTCCCCTGACCTCTCCCCAATTGAGTTGTGTTGGTCAAAACTGAAGCAACTTTTGCGTTCGGCGAAGGCTCGAACTAGTGAAGCATTAGATCAAGCTTTAACCAGGATTATCAACGAGTGTATTTCTACTGATGATGCTCTTGGTTGGTTCGCTCACTGTGGCTTATTCATTTGAGAACCGCTGTATGTCAACAGGCAGGATTTAACCCTAAGATTGTGCAAGAGGTTGCTCCACAGCAAATGATTCTTGGCTTAGTCTCCGCAGCAGTCGGAATTTCTCTGCTCCATGCTTCTGCCCAAGTGGTTGCTCCTGCGGGAGTCGTGATCAGAGAGCTATTAGAGCCAACTCCAGTTCTGGAACTGGCGATCGCTTGGCATCCAGAAACAACTCATCCAGTCTTGTCTACGTTCATAGCAACCGTTCAAGAAGTTGCATCAACGCAGTCTTACAATCCTTGAATGAGTGGCATCCGAACCCGCACCTTACCAACAGGCTAACACTGCGCTGCAACGGGCTGTATCAAGACTACGCCTGAATCCCAAGTGGTTCTTGCCGCCGTTGAGCTTCGTTGTTAGGCTTATCTTGGAAAGTTCTCTCAGATCGAGAATGTTATAACAGGTTCGTATCTAGAGAGATTACCTGATCGGGTGCTAAAATGCCTCCGACTGTGATGACTTCCAATTTCCCCGTTTCTTGGGGATGCTGGGTCTTGACTTTGGCGATCGCCGCTTCAATTCCAGTTTCCTGAACGATGTAAATCTGTGTTTCGCCTCGCAGCACCCATATCGGCTTAGACCAGGTATGTCGGGGTTGAAGTACTGCTTTATGAATAATATGATGGCTCCACTGAATCAGGTGTTCTAAGGTATCTTCAGAGCAACAATCAGCGATCTGTGATTCAAATAGTTCTCTGAGTTCCTTCGTTGGAATATGCTCTGGGACATTTGTTGAAGCTAACAACAAAGATGCAGAACTCGAAGAGCTTAGGGATTGCACAACCAAAGATTCAAGCCGACGTTGAATCTGGGTTGTAATGGAATCAAAATCTGGTTCCATCAGAATGTGCCCCAAGTGCTCTCGCAACAGGCTCTTCAATTGCTCATCTTCAAGAGCAACCCCGCGAGTACTGAGATAGCCTGAAAGCCCCTTTCTCAAATCCCGTCCACAACCCACTTCGCCATTGGCAACGTCCTCTGCTGCAACTAGCTCTAGCAGGCGCTGATGACGAGCCGCTTTGTCAGCAGTGACTTTTGGCTGGGCAGGAATCGATTGAGTCATAGGTCGTCTATCTTCAGCGCCTCGAAGTAAACGAGGTTATCGGGTTCTTCAGGGTCAGGACCGCAATTGAGCAGCCCAATTCTCAGCTTTCTATAGAATCCTAGCGCACCTGGAAGGGCATGTAACCCAATTCTGCCTTGATAACCCAGTTCATGACTGCGGGCGATCGCGAAATCTACCAGATTGCCCCCAACGCCTTTGTAAGTTGGAGGGTTAGTGATGATCGGTCGGTTCCAGGGGACGGTTGCTAAAGCACTAATGTAGACTAACCGTCGTCGCAACTGAGATTCAATCTGACAGCGTTTCTTCAAGACATCAAGCATCATCAGCCCTTGGGTGATCCCTTCGCATTCGATCGCGTACAACTCATCCCCTGGGAGCAACTTCGATCGATGGCTCTTGCCCACCCAGTTCCAATACTCATCGTCTTGACCGCTTCCTTCCAGGATTGGCTCCCAAAGTGTCTTGGCATCCTCAAGGTGCTTGTCAGTTACCTCCGCTAGGATGGCATCAACAATCTGTTGATCCTGAACTTGCAGTAGCTGGATGATGCGGTTCAACGGAATAAGAAGATTCAACAACGGCTCTGATCATAAGGCTTTTGGAGTACGCGCTCGCTCTGGCTTCGCAACAGAATTGTCACCTCGTTAATGGGCTGAACTATCTTAATTTTTCGGAATTCTGTTAAGACCGATATAATTGGCGGCATAGCTCATGGCATCCTTTGGGAGGGCGTTCTATGATTGCTTTATCTGGAATTACCATCCAAAGCAAAATTTACGAAAGCTCAAATTCTCTGGTGTACCGAGGCATCAGAACGCAAGATGAGCAGGCGCACTGCTTTGCAGATACCGCCAGGGTCGTCGTCAAAATGCTCAAGCAGGATTATCCTTCTCCTCAGGAATTAACTTGCTATCGGCAGGAGTATGAAATTACTCGCTCTCTCAACATTGAAGGTGTAGTCAAGGCATACAGTCAGCAAGACTACCAGCGCACGCTGGTTATTTTTTTGGAGGACTTTGGTGGAGAGTCTTTAGAATGCTGGATGCGGCAACAATTAGATTTCTCTCCTATGCCCTTACCTACTTTTCTGAGGCTGCGATCGCCATTACTGATACTCTAGGCAAAATCCATGCGGCTCATGTCATCCATAAAGATATTAATCCTGGCAACATTGTCTTTAATCCGAGGACTGGCGTTGTCAAAATCATTGATTTTGGCATTGCCACTCGCTTCAGCCGCACCAATCCCACATTCAAAAGTCTCCATCTTCTAGAAGGAACCCCTGCATACCTGTCGCCAGAGCAAACCGGGCGAATGAACCGGATGCTCGACTATCGCACTGATTTCTACTCACTGGGCGTAACCTTCTACGAACTGTTGACAGGACAATTACCCTTCCCACTAAAGATCTTCTAGAGCTAGTCCACTGCCACATTGCTAGACCGCCGACTCCTCCGCACGAATTGAACGCGACGATTCCCCAACCTGTCTCAGATCTTATTGTGAAACTGATGGCAAAGAATGCGGAGGATCGCTATCAGAGTGCTTGGGGCATCAAAGCAGATCTAGAGCGCTGTGCCCAACAACTGGCAGAAGTGGGTTTAATTAAACCGATGCCATTGGGTCTGCAAGATGTTTCTGAACAGTTTTGCATTCCTCAAAAACTGTATGGGCGAGAAGCGGAGACTGAAGCATTATTGGCGGCGTTCGACAGAGTGGCAGGGAGGGAGGGAGTAGGGGAATGGGGAAGTGGGGGAGCAGGAGAAGACATTGCCCTATCACCGCATCGTGAAATGATGCTGGTCTCCGGTTATGCTGGCATCGGCAAAACGGCGTTGGTGCAGGAACTCCATAAACCGATCACAGCAAACCAAGGCTATTTTATCTCTGGCAAATTTGACCAATTCGGGCACAATATTCCCTACAGCGCGATCGTCGATGCCCTGCAAAAATTGGTGCAGCAACTGTTAGGTGAACCCAATGAACAGGTGGAAGTATGGCGATCGCGTTTACTCAGTGCTTTAGGAAAAAATGGGCAAATCATCATTGATGTCATTCCTGAAGTTGAGTTAATCATTGGCAAGCAGTTGCCCACACCAGAAGTTGGAGTAACTGAGGCACAGAATCGCTTCAATCTCACGTTTCAAAAATTTGTGCGGGCGTTTTGTGCAAAAGAGCATCCCCTAGTCATTTTCTTAGACGATCTACAGTGGATCGATTCTGCGACGTTGAAGTTAATCGAACTCATCCTACTTGATGAGCAAATCCAGTATCTGTTTTTGATCGGGGCCTACCGAGATAACGAACTGACTCCAACGCATCCGTTGGTCTTAACGCTAGAGGGCCTGCGAAAAGGGGGAGCAGTACTTCAGGAAATCATCCTGACCCCCTTAACACTGGAACCGTTGAGTCAACTGATAGCTGAGACATTACATCACCATCCTGATATCGTTCGTCCTTTAGCTCAAGTTGTGTCACGTAAAACCGAGGGCAACCCTTTCTTTGTCGGTGAATTTTTGAAGCTGCTGTATGGCGAAAATCTGTTGATTTTTGATGCACAACAGTTGAGCTGGCAGTGGAACCTGGTAAAGATTGAATCTCAAGATATCACTGATAATGTGGTGGAGTTGCTGCTGCGTCAGGTGCAGAAATTGCCGGAAGCAACACCGCAAATTCTCTGCATAGCCGCTTGTATCGGGGCTGAATTTGATTTAGAGACGTTAGCGATCGTTTGCGAAAAATTACCGAAAGCAATTTTTCAGGATTTATTAGAAGCAATACAAGCTGGATTAATTCAACCTTTGTCTGACCTGGACGAAGACTTGTTGGTTCAAGAGTATAAGTTTTCGCACGATCGCGTGCAGCAAGCAGCCTACGCCTTAATTGATGAGTCGCAGAAACAAGTGGTTCATCTGCAAATTGGTCGCAATCTCCTCAAAAAAAACGTTGCCAGAACAGCTATCAGAGCGATTGTTTGAGATTGTTGATCATCTCAATCATGGAATTAAACTTGTCTCTGATCAAGCCGAACGTAATGAGATTGCTCGATTGAATTTAATAGCAGGTCAGAAAGCCAAGGCAGCAACGGCTTATGAAGCAGCTTTTAAGTATTTCACTACAGGGATTCAACTCCTCAATCCAGAGAGTTGGCAGAGTGAGTATGACCTTACCTTAGCGCTGTACTCAGAAGCAGCAGAGGCAGCCTACCTCAGTGGTCACTTTGACGAAATGGAGCGGCTTGCAGAAGCAGTGCTCAGCCGTGCGAAGACAGTGCTAGACACCGTGAAAGTTTACGATAGCAGGATTCAAGCATGGATGTCGCGGGGAGACCCTAAAGAAGCCCTTAAAACTGGCTTGGAAGTGCTGCAACGCCAGAATTTTTAGGTAATTTTAAACCTGACTTAACACAAGACCTTGCAAGGATACAAACTCCCACTTTTGGACCAATGCGCTTTCCCACCAACAAAACTCAAACTATCGAAACTTTTGAGTCTCACTTGTCCAGCAACACTGTTGTAAAGGCGGGTTAATAAACAGACAAACTTTAAGTACTGCTCCCATCGAAAACTAAGCGGTCTAACGTTCCCGGTCAGCGGTTGCCGGGGTCTTTACATCCAACACAAAGCGGCTTTGGTCAATCCGCTGCACCGGGGTTGTTAGCTGAGCAACGCCCCGATAGTCTCGCAATACCGCCTCACCGATCGCCCCCAACCACTTAACCTTTGCCACAAAACCGTGCTGCTTCGCAGGTACCGCAAGGGTCGCCTCTCACTACCGCCCCCACCCTTATCTCCTGAGCGCCTTGCAACACCACCACTAATCTCAAAGGACGGTCACAACCACAGTCTCCTGAGCGCTCTAGCACTCACCATCAACCTTCAAGAACAAGTGTAAAAGACCCTGTAGCGGAGCCATAACGGCTCAAATCAGCGGCGGCAGATAACCTTTTGGACTAAACCAAGATCTCTCTTCCGCCCGTTGCAGCGTAGTGTTAGGCGGCTGGCAACTTCAATTACTTGCGACTTTTCCAGTACACAGGCTCACGACTGCAATGCATGACTGCCAAAATCAATATGTAGTCTTGCTCAATTGTGTAGAGAACACCATACGGAAACCTATGCACCATGCACCGCCGAACATCTTCATCAATTGCAGCATAGCGGGTTGGAGATTCCCTAATCCGATAAACTACATCCTCAATTGCATTTATAAATACTTGAGCAACCTCAACCCGCTGCTCTATGTAATATTGAACTGCCGTCGGTATGTCCGTTTGCTCATCTGGCTATATCGGCTCAGGTTGGTGAAGTTGACTATTCCTAACAGTCACCATCTTTTTGATCTGCGATCGCCCCTAAAGCCTTTAGTGTTGCTCTCTGAGCTTCGGTAATCCCTGTGACTCCGGTAATATTCATATCTTCGTAGGGGCGATCGGCTCTTAGAGTTTTCCAACATTCACCTGTTTTGATATGCCAAAACTTGATCGTTCCATCCGCACTGCTGCTTGCTAGAATTGGGATGTGCTGTCCTGCTCCATCCCAAGCAACAGAACAGCAGGCAATCGACCAAACCTGACCTGTGTGACCCTCTAGAATATTCAAGCATTCGCCAGTCTGAGCATTCCACAGCCGAACGGTTTGATCATGCGAACCACTGGCAAGCGTTTGACCATCCGGACTCCAAGCCACTGCTCTGAGCATTGCTTCGTGCCCCTGCAAGACGTTGAGACACTCGCCAGTCTTGCGATTCCAGAGTCGAATCGTTCGGTCGTATGAACCGCTCGCCAGGGTTTGACCATCCGGACTCCAAGCGATCGCTTCAACCCAATAATCGTGCCCTTGCAAGACCTTCAAGCACTCGCTGGTACTGGGGTCCCACAGTCGAATGGTGCAATCATCCGATGCACTCGCAAGCGTAGTGCCATCTGGACTCCAAGCCAAACCCCCAATCCAACTATTGTGTCCTTGCAAGACTTGCAAACATTTCCCTGTCTGAACATCCCACAATCGAACGCTTAGATCGCTCGATCCACTCGCCAGAATTCGACTATCGGGACTCCAAGCTACAGCCCAGACCCAAGCGGTATGATCTTGTAAGGTTTTTAAACACTCACCCGTGTTAGGATTCCACAGCCGAATGGTGCGATCGTCCGATGCACTCGCAAGCGTAGTGCCATCTGGACTCCATGCCAAGCCCCAAATCCAATTACGGTGTCCCTGTAACGTTTTCAAACACTGACCTGTGTCAGGATGCCACAACCGAATTCGCTGATCTGCACCGCTACTGGCAAGGGTAGATCCATCCGGACTCCAAGCCACAGCAAACACAGAATTGCTATAGCCCTGGAGGGTTTTGAGCTTCCGATAGTCACTCGTTTGATGATTGTGCATCTCCCACAGTTGCACGCTTTGGTCATGAGAACCACTCGCCAGCAGTGTTCCATCTGCACTCCAGTCTAAAGCCCAGATCCAGTTACTATGTCCCTCTAGAGTTTTGAGACAGCGATCGCTCACGGTATCCCAGATCGTGATGCTTTGGTCTTCGCAACCACTGGCAAGCAGTTTGCTATCGGCACTCCAAGCGACTGAGAAGACAGCCGAATCCCGTCTTTGCAGGGTTTTAAGACATTGGCCGCTATCAGCATCCCAGATCTTGACGCTGTAGTCTTCACCACCTGTAGCAAGATATTCGCCATTGGGACTCCAGGCGATCGACCAAATTCCATCCGTGTGTCCAGACAAGACGTTTAGACACTCACCCCTCTGGACATCCCAGAGTCGAATCGTTCGGTCAAAGGACGCGCTGGCAAGGATCTGACCATCGGGACTCCAGGCAACGGACATGACCCAATTCTGGTGTCCCTGCAAGATCTGACAACAGATTTGGGTGTGACGATTCCATAATCGAATTTCATGATCATCTCCACCGCTAGCCAGCAGGTGTCCGTTAGGTTGCCATGCCAGGGTTCTAACGGTTCTCTGATGTCCTTTCAATATTCCACAACACCTTCCCGTCTCAACCTCCCACAGCCTCACGCTTTGATCTTCACCACCACTCGCCAGTAGGTCACCCTCTAAACTCCAGCTAATCGCCCAGACCCAGCCCTGATGCCCTCTCAACATCGTTCTCGGTTGCCCATCAGAAACTTGCCACAGGTACACCACACTGTTGCTATCTCCAGTTGCCAGCAACTGACTATCGGCGCTAAAGGCAACAACTAAAATGCTGCCAAACGGTTGAGTAAAGCTAGATTTAGACAAATCAGAATGGGCAAAATTGACCCGATGGAGACTTACATCTTGAAGCTCGGCTTGCCAAATACTGAGATAGGAGAAGTCGTAGTTGCTCAGGTCTACCCGGAGGTAGCGGAATAGATTGAGCAGATTGCCACCTGCATAGCCAGCTTGATTGGGGCACTCGGTTCGCAGGCGGTATAAAATTTGATTCAATTGATACACAATGTCTTTTTGAGATCCCAACTGACCCAACAACTTGGTAATCAGCGGCGCAACCATCATCCGAATTTGGCTGTCTCGAATGTAGTTTTTGGTCTGTGCTTTGATCAAAGCATAGGTTTGCAACAGAGACGCAGGTGATAAAGGGGTAGACGATGAGTGGTCTACAATCTCATCACAAACTTGATTGATCAACGTTTCTGTGATGTATTCCATCACGACGGGTTGTAATGTGAACTGACCTGCATTAGTTTCAATCAACGATCGCCGACTCAACCGTTGTAGCGCTTCCGTCAACTGCATTGGCGACACACTAGCGGTTAAATCGTCTCGCAGTTGGGCAAACGAAACCCATTCCCGATTGATCGCTAACCAGCGCATAACTTGATTTTCTAAGATCGAAAGCCGACTACACTGTTGTTGAATTAAGTCCGAAATATCACCCAACAACGTGATGTTGTGTTCTAAAAAGAGAGTGATGCTGCCATTGAATACATCTCGAATGGTGGTCGCAACCATTTTCAGTGCCAGCGGGTTGTAGCGATAGCGATCGCACAACTGCTGTTTTGCAACGCTGAGCCAGTTAACTCTGTTGCTT
>JAAUTN010000256.1 GCA_012031415.1 Leptolyngbyaceae cyanobacterium SM1_4_3
GCAAAAGTCTAGTAAAGAACTTTGAGCGAACGCTATCTCATGCAGAAACTAAAATCAACCTCTGCTTTGTCAGGCTTATGCTGAAGAGGCTTGCAGCCTCTTCCTGAGATCTCAAATGGGTTCTATATATAGTCAGGACAAAGAGAAAGAGGGAGGCGGGGCTTTACCCCGCCTCCCTCTTTGTTCCTACACCTCTGTAGCTACAGCAGTGCTATGCGCCATGTTGCCATTACAGGGAGACAAACGTGGTTGATGCAGCAGCAATTAGAGCATCGCTGTTGGTGCCGCGCAGCATCGCCAGCATCGTATCATCTGCGTTGATAACCGTGCTTCCGCCACTTTGGGAGAACGAAAGCTGGTCAAATGTGACTCCATCCATCATGGCGATAAAATCTTCGCCAACCCGGAAGTCGTTAAACGTATCGGTGCCAGACTCCTCACCCGCAGAAATGACAAAGCGATCGCCACCTGCACCACCCGTCAAGGTGTCTTGACCAGGGCCACCAAAGAGCAAATCATCGCCCGCATCACCAAACAGCAGGTCATCGCCTTCGCCGCCCAAAAGCTGATCATCGCCGCCCTGACCATACAGGCGGTCGTCGCCCAAGCCTCCACTCAGAAGGTCATCTCCACCCGCATTACCGCCTGCTTGAACCGTGTTTGCGTCACCCCGAATTAGGTCATTACCCTCCTCTCCATAGAGGAAGTCATCATTCACTGAGCCGGCGATCGTGTCGTCACCCTCATTACCCCGGATTAAGTCGCGATCGGGACCACCCAGCAAAGTTTCTGCTTGTGGGGTTCCTTCAATCAGCGTAGGCAGTGAGTTTTGACCAAACAGCGTCCGGTACATCAGCTCGTAGATGTAGGTATTTTCGTGGGAACTGGGCAAATCTCCTGCGTTCAAACCGTAGGTTTTGGTCAACACGCCGTCTGGCACGTCATTCAGCGTGGCATAGGCAATCCCAAAGGGAAACGTGTTGCCGTTGGCATCCTCAGCCGTGATGAAGGGTTCAGTATTGCGCCCCTCCCGTCCATCCAGAGGCACTTCGACTGCATCGGAGTCATCGGGCAGGGTGGGGTTAACCTCAACCGTGCCAACGGGTTCATCTGCTTCGTCAACATCATAGACCTGAGGCCCACCCGCATTGCTGTCGGCTGACGTAACCAGCAGCGTGTTGGGATCTTCATTGTTGATAAAGTCCATTGCCACGCCGATCGCATCATCTGCCCGCTGGGTTGCCTCGATTATTCCTTGACCATTGTTGTTATTGCCGAAGTTATCGGTTCCCTCTTCTTCTAGTACGACCATGAAACCATCGGGGTCACGATTGAGAATAGGAAGGGCTGCCTCCAGCATTTCGGCAACGGTGGGCGGGTTTTCGTTGCCGGGTTGCCCGTAGTTTTCCAAGCCCGCTTCTGCGTTGGCTTCTTCGGTCGTATCGTTGTAGGTGTCTTCTGCCGCAAAGATGCCCAGGACTTTGGTGGTGTCTTCGGAAAGGTTGTGCAGTTGCTCACGGGTGTAAACCACTGCATAACCCATTTCCTCAGCTTCTTCGATCAGGTTGCGTCCGTCGGTGCGAGTGCCCTCTTCGCCAAAGAAGCCTACGGTTCCCTCTGGCAAATAGTCGGTCTCGCCACCACCCAGAATGATGTCAACCCCCGATTCCACAATTTCTGCGGTGATGGCTTCCGTCTCGCTGCGGCTCTCCACATCAGCCAGGAAAACGCCTGTTCCCGGTTCAGCAATGAAGCCGGAGTTGATTACAGCGGTCGCTTTGCCAGCGGCGATCGCCTCTTCCATAATGGTGAGTCCCTGCTTTCCAGAGCGTGAAATCACAGGTTCACCCTGCTCATCTAACCCGTAGGAATCAGCTTGAGGGGTAGTGCCCATTGAGTGAACAACCGCCCCAGCATTGGAACTGGGGGCAAGCTGGTCTTCGATACTGTTGATGTAAACACCTGCGTCGGACATCATATCCCAGTTGAGCCGACCATCGGGGCCTTCTTCCACCAACCGAGCAAGTGTAAAGTAAGCCGGGGTCGTGCCATCAGGGTGAATGAAAATGACATTGCCCGTGTCCTGAGTTGCAGCAGGAGCAGGAGTAGGCTCTGGAACTGGAATGGGAGACGGCAGAGCTTGATCAAACAGCGTTTGATACATCAACCGATAGATCGCTGTGTTGTCGTGGGTGCTGGGCACCAGTTCGGCGTTTAACCCATAGGCTTTGGTTACAATGTCAGAACCAAAGTCAGGCAGTCCTGCATAGGAAATACCATAAGGAAAGCGCGTACCGTCTTCGTCAGGGCCAGTGATAAACGGTTCGGTGTTGCGTCCTTCTTGTCCATCAAGGGGCACCTGAATCGCATCAGAGCGATTGGGCTGAGTGGGGTTCACGGGAGTCGCACCCACATTCCCGCCTGCCTGGACATCTACATCGGTCGCTTGCACTCCACCTGCGTTACTGTCTGCGGTGGTGATCAACAGCGTATTGGGACGTTCGCTGTCGATGAAATTTTGAGCAACGCCGATCGCCTCATCTGCGCGAATGGCGGCTTCAACAATGCCTCGACCATTATTGTTGTTGCCAAAGTTATCGGTTCCTTCCTCTTCCAACACGACAAAGAATCCATCTTCGTCTTTAGCCAGAATGGGCAAGGCTGCTTCTAGCATTTCAGCAACGGTAGGCGGGTTAAGATTTCCCGGTTGCCCGTAATTCTCTAATCGCTCGGCAGCGTTGGCTTCCTCGGTTGTGTCGTTGTAGGTGTCCCCTGCTGCAAAAATACCCAGAACTTTTTCGGTTCCTTCGGGCAAGCTTTGTAGCTGTTCACGAGTGAAAATCACCGTGTAGCCCATTTCTTCAGCTTCTTCGATCAGGTTGCGTCCGTCGGTGCGAGTGCCCTCTTCGCCAAAGAAGCCTACGGTTCCCTCAGGTAAATAATCGGTTTCGCCGCCACCCAGGATAACGTCAACCCCTGATTCCACAATTTCTGCGGTGATGGCTTCGGTTTCGCCACGATTTTCTACATCAGCCAAGAAAACGCCTGTTCCCGGTTCAGCAATGAAGCCGGAGTTAATGACAGCGGTCGCCTTGCCAGCGGCGATCGCCTCCTCCATAATTGTCATTCCCTCATCGGTCAAGCCCTCCCGAGCAGAAAGGGAGGCGATCGGGTTGCCCGCTTCGTCTAGTCCATAGGAGCCTGCTTGAGGCTTTACCCCATAAGCGTGAACGACTGCACCCGCATTTGAGGTAGCTGTAAGCTGGTCTCCAATATGCGACAGATAGGAACCCGCACTGTCCATTCTGTCCCAGTTGATGCGACCGTCAGGCCCCGCAGTTTCGTAACGAGCCAGGGCATAGTGAGAAGGCGTAGTGCCATCCGGGTGAATAAAAATAACGCTGTTGTTGTTTGGAGGGGTGCTGTTGTCTGACATAGATGATGTTGTCTGATATGAGGACTAGGGGTGAACTAAGCAACAGATAATTCGTTGAGCAGTCATCAATTGCCATTGAGGATCTCTTCTCTGCCTAGCCAAACGCGCCTTACCTTTGATGAGGCACAGCAAAACCGCTGCAAACTCGCTAGAGATTTACAGATTGCGACGACTACGGTAACGGTGGGTAGTCAGTCAGTATAGGATTTGCAAATTTTTGGGAGAAGCCGCGTTGGGGATGAATGAATTCAGGTCGGTGAGTGGTCAACACATACAAGAATCAACCCGCTATGTTAAGAAATGACCCCACTAAAGCGTTAAGAATGAGTAAAGGCTGAACAATTTCTATCCAAAGGCATAGAAGCATTGGTCCGAAAGTGTAAGCCAGCTAACAGCAGTTGCCCGTCTCAGGCTCAAAGCTAAAATCCGTTTCAACGGGTTGAGTTCGGTTCCCTCTAGGGCTTGCAGTCTGTTTTAGCAAATCTTGTGGGATGATTGCTTAGCATAAGTTTACAGCTTGTTAATGTAGTGAATGGTAGGTAGTAAGTAGGAAAAGCGGTTTAACTTTCAAGGCAGAAGGCGCAGGGCGTAGAGCAACAGGCGGCTAGCGGCTTCCTGGCTCACGCCTCTCTCAGCTGGACTCTCTTGCTTTTCCGCTGCCGCTTTCTTTACGTCCCCTAGAATCGTTAAAATACAAGCGATATCTGAGTCACTGTAACTAAATCACCGCCATATTATGAGTGTAGTTAGCCAAGTTATTCTCAACGCCGACGATCAACTCCGCTATCCCACTAGCGGCGAACTCGAAGGTATCAAAGAGTTTTTGCAAACGGGAGAGCAGCGAATCCGCATCGCGTCCACCCTGTCGGAAAATGAGAAAAAGATTGTGCAAGAGGCCAGCAAGCAGCTTTGGCAAAAGCGTCCTGACTTTATTGCTCCGGGTGGCAATGCCTATGGCGATCGCCAGCGTGCCCTCTGCCTGCGCGACTACGGCTGGTATCTGCGCCTGATTACCTACGGAGTTTTGGCAGGAGACAAAGGGCCCATTGAGAAAATTGGGCTGATTGGCGTGCGCGAAATGTACAATTCTCTCGGCGTACCCGTTCCGGGAATGGTTGAGTCAATCCGCTGTTTGAAAAAAGCATCTCTCAGTCTGCTCACTGATGATGACGCTAAGGAAGCTGCACCCTACTTTGACTACATCATTCAGGCGATGTCGTAAATTTGACGTGAGCTTGAGAATTAATTAGATTTTTATCTCCCCACGTTCTGTGGAAATCTTGGTCAATGGTCAAGCTTTTTACAGAATGTGGGGAGATTTTGATCGGCTAACGCGAATCGACAAGGAGGCTACACATGAAATTGGGCAAGGTGGTTAAATCAAATTCTCACTGCGACTATGTAGTGCAACTCGACGACAAGGTAGACGTGAGTAACCCACCCCAGGCGGAGGATTATGGATTTGGCAGCTTTGTCAAGCTAGAGGAGTCGGGACGACACTGGGCCGTTGGGTTGATTTACAACACTCAACTGTTTAACCCGATGTTTCTTAGCAATGGTCCGCGTTTATCGAGTGAGCCTGATCCGCTGTTTGCCCCTGATTTGATTAACGAAACCCGGACTTTGCTGGGCACTGTCCTGGTTGGAACGCTGGAGGGAGAGGGCGATCGCACCTATGGCGTACATGGAATTCCGCGAGTGGTCGTCCCGGTCAACGCAACGGCCTGCACGATGTCTCAGACGGAGATTTATCACTTTCACCTGAACCCAGCACAGTCTCCTCAGTTTTGCTATTACAGCCATTTGCTGCGCTGTGGCGGCAGCTTTGCGGCGCAGCTAACTCAGCAAGTTTTAAGAGAATTGGCAGACAGCAGCTTATTTTCGGGTGCTGACCAGCGGGCTTTGGAAATTCTTTGCAAAGAACTGTCCTGGAAGAATACGATGGGAGCAATGCGATAAGTGTTGCTAGGTGTTGCAAATGTGTGCGGTTTGTATCAAGTCCGCGCTAGTCTAGAAGGCAAGTCCAATAAAAAACCGACAGATTCCGTGCGGAGACTGTCGGTCAGTCGTGTGTTCCCTGTTGATGACTCGGCTAGAGTTGAGTCTCCTACAGTATGTCTGGACTCTGGTATGGCGATCGCGATCCTGATCAGCTTTCCCCGTGATTCTGATCACAGATTGCGATCGCCTTCTATCTTTAGAGTCGGGGGTTTACATCCTTTGCCATTTGACGATACTGGTCTGGGTCACTAGTCGAACCCGTTTCCACCGATTCAGAGGATTCAGGCTCAGATAGGCTTTGTTTTGGCTCAGTTGCGGCCTTAGCGGCTTCGGCACCCATTTCGTTTTGGTCAATTTCGCTGATGCTATAAGCTTTTGAGGCTTCATAATCAGCCTGAACATCAACGTTGGGCTGTTTTTCATTACCAGCAGCAATATTCTCAACGGCTTGTTGAGCGTCAAAGTTCTGACCTTCGTTAGGATTAGGCATATAGAACTCCAGCTAGAGTTTATGGTTTAGCAGCCTCATCATATCGAGTTCAATCCTCCGTCCCTAATGACCTTGAGATGGATTCAACCTCTCTCTTCAGGCAGGACGTTGAAGATTAGAAAACTGTGCCGTCGCTCTCAAGCTGAATCGGGGGACTACCGCCTCTGAGGTTTGCAGCAATTTGCCGACCAGCGCTCCAGGTGCCGCCCTGGAGAACTTTGACGAGCGGAAGGGCAGTTTCGTCCATTGCTAGTTTGGCGCGAACGGCAGCGGCAATTTGGTCTAACAGAATCACCGTTAGCGATCGCCATTCCACAATGACTTCAGACTGCGGTAGATGGGGATCGTGGGTGACAGCGGCGTGTTTTGCCTGGAGTAGCCCTAAATCCAGACACAACCCCCCGTTGCGGTATTCGGGTAGTCCGGTAAGCTGATTCAGCCCGGTAATTTCCAGTCCCAATTCTTGTAAGGGTTCCAGGAGAGAGTAGGTTAGCCATTGAGAGAGTTTGTGAAACGGAACCAGGTGTGAACCGAATCCGGTGTCGCGCAGGGCAGAATGAACCCACACATCGCCTAAATTGACGTGGGCGATCGCCACTCGACCCGCCCAAATTTCACCTAGCCCAACTAGAACTGCCTGTAAAACCGCGTTGGCTGGCAGTGTGCCATTCACCGCCTGATTCATCAGATAGCGCACCAAATGTCCGGGGCGCGGCTGCTCAGTGCCAAATAGTTCAGGGTGCTTTGACAAAACTTTTCCCAGGTTTTGCAGCAGCCTCAAACGGCCCTGAAGCCCCACCAGAGGATTTGCTGCCGTCACCTGAAAGCCCTGTGCTAGCTCAGATTCGGTTAGCTGCTGTAGTCCGATCGCGTCTGCCTGAGGGGATTGGCGATCGCTGCAAAACAGTCCGTCACAAAATAAGTCGAAGCTGGCGATCGCTAACCCTTCTGAGCGGCGAAACACTTCACCCGTTTCTGGCTCAACATACCGCCAAACGGCTCCGGCTCCGGCATCTAGCAAGACGCTGGTCATGGCAAGATCAAACTTTGCTTCTGCTTTTTCAACTGGAGAAAGAGCAGCAAGGCGCTGGTCAAGCTGGGGCAACCGCTGCTGGGTGCCAACTTCAAAGTGTCGCCAGCGACTATGAAACGGAATTTGCAGGTCGGGATAGGTCTGTTGCGTCACCTGAATTACATAGTCAGCAACGGACTCCAGCCTGCTCAAGTCACAGCGAAAGTGCTGAAGCTGATCCTCACGGGCCAGGTCGAAAAGCTGACCGCAACGCTCTCGAATTGCTTCTGGAGAACGCAGGTAGGCGATCGCCTCTCGCTCAACGGTCGATAAGTTCTCTGTGTTGATATCTGTAGACATAGCCAGATGTGAAACCCGTGAATAGATATAGCGATAGTTATTCAAGTTAGGACAGTCCTGTCCGCAGAGCGTCTGCTACGTGAACAAGGGGCTTAAGCCCCTTGTCCTAACCTTTGTGACTACAGATATAGCTTTGAAGCCAGCACTGCTGCTCAACCTGGTGATGGATGAGGTTAACCCAGTGAGCGACGAAGCCAGCTTACTGGGTGACGAAGCCAGCTTCGCTATCGGTGAGGCCAGCTTCGCCATCGGTGAGGCTGGCTTCGCCATCGGTGAGGCCAGCTTCGCTATCGGTGAGGCTGGCTTACTGGGTGACGAAGCCAGGTTACTGCGTCGTGAGGTCAGCCTGATGACAGGTGAAGTGGAGCTTGCGGTTAGCAAAGTTCGCTGGGCAAAGCACTCGGTCAGCAATCTCGGAGAGGGCGAGATCTGCGACTTCTTCGAGAAGTCCAGATCTCATGCTCCTTTGCTTTACGGTAGATTCTAAGCTGCGTACTGTTGAACGGCTAGCACCAGTTTGTCTGTCCAGTGTTGCACCAGTTCCGCGTCAGCCGCTTCTACCATGACTCGAATCACGGGTTCTGTGCCGGAGGCTCTAACGAGAATCCGACCGCGATCGCCCATTTCGGTTTCGGCTTGGGCGATCGCCTGCTGCAATCGGTCGTTTTCCTTCCAGTTGAGGCGGCGATCGCGATTTTCAACGCGCACGTTTCGCAGCAGTTGCGGATAGGTGTGAAAGCTTTGATCAACCATTTCTGCTAGAGAAACTCCAGACTGCCGCACCATCGTAGCCAGGTGTAGCGCCGTCAGCAGTCCGTCGCCCGACACGCTGTAATGGCGACAGAGAATGTGTCCAGACTGCTCGCCACCCAGCATAAACCCGTGTTTCATCATTTCTGCATGAACATACTGGTCGCCTACCGCCGTGCGAATCAGCTTGCCGCCCTGCCGCTCCCAGGCACGTTCAAAGCCCAGATTTGCCATGACGGTAGAAACGATTGTATTGCCAGGAAGCTGGTTTTGCTGGCGCAGCGTTTCTCCCCAAAAGTAAAGAATGTAGTCGCCATCGACAACCCGCCCCTGAGCATCGACTGCCATTGCGCGGTCTGCGTCGCCGTCAAAGGCTACGCCCAGATCGGCATCATGTTCTTGAACGGCAGCTTTGAGCGACGCAAGGTGAGTCGAGCCGCAGTTGACATTGATGCGATCGCCATCCGGATAATCGTGCAAACAAATGACTTCTGCGCCCCTTGCTTGAAAAACTGCCGGAGCTAGCTGCGTTGCTGCACCCCAGGCCAAGTCCAGCACAATTCGCATTCCTGCCAGGTTGCCATAGGGAATCAGCGGTTGCTGAAGAGATTCAACATAAGAACTAATCAATTCTGGGCGATGATAGTGCTGACCGGGCTGCAAAGCGAGATGTCTTTGCTCGCTAGCCCAAATTCCCTCACCGCGCAAAGCCGACTCAATCTGGGTTTGCAGTTCGGGTGAAAGCTTGCTGCCGTTTGCCGCAAAAAATTTGATGCCGTTGTCTTCGGGGGGGGTTATGGCTAGCGGAGATCATTACGCCACCGATCGCCGCTGATGTGCTGGTCAGGTAAGCTACTGTAGGCGTAGGACACAGCCCCAAATTCCAAACTTCTAAACCTGCTGCGGTCAAACCAGTAGACAGAGCCGTTGCCAACATTGGGCTGGAGTTGCGAGAATCTTGACCCAGAATAATCAGCTCCGGTTTAGCTGCATTGGTTTGTAACACTCGACCTGCCCAAAACCCTAGCTGCAACGCCAGTGGAACGCTCAACAGATCGCCCATGCGACCGCGAATACCGTCTGTGCCAAACAGCTTCGTTGCGGGTAAGGCAAGGGGTTCCCAGTCTGCGCTGTGCAGCGTTACGGGTTGGGTTGCGGTAAACGACGAATCGCTCTGACTAGGGCGTGATAGCCAGTCAGAAGATACAGAAGATAGAACCATATCAGACACTCCACACATCTCACACACTGGAGCATACCACCTTCGTAAATATCCCTAAATATTTCTGATGAGAGATCCCCAATTTGTGCCTACATTTTTCTCATCCTGCACAGATGCAGTGAGTTACATCTCTCTAAAGACGTTTTATCCAGGGATCATGCAGTCTAGACGCACTCTTTTACAGACACAACCCGCCGCGTTCCATCAGGATTGTTCTGAGGAGTTACGCAGACGAAATGTAAATTGAGCGATCGCCAAGTGAACAAGGGGCTTCAGATCTGCGACTTCTCGAAGAAGTCGCAGATCTGAAGGCTCATTTTGGGGATGCGTAACATTTTCTACACTCCGACTTCTGCCAGGAGCGATCGCATTTCTTCCCAGGTCAACCCCTGCTGAATGTAGCGAGGAATTTTAGGGTTGTAGGGACTTTTTATCCGGTCAATTGAGATGATTTCTGCCTCATCTGGCAAAACGGGAATATCTGGGTCAGCGGCAGTCGGATGCATCAGCGAACTGGAGAAGCCTTTGAAATCGCGATTTGATCAGACTCTCCGGCGATCGCCACCTCTACTAACAGCACCTCATCTGGACGTTTAATCGTATATTGCTCTAGCCGCTGCCCCACACTGCGCTCCATACGCTTCACCTTTACCTGTTTGCGCCCGTTGAACCGACACTAATTTATTGCTGCACCGCAGAACGTCCCTGCTTGCCCAACCTGACTAGAACGAAATAAATCAGATACAGCATATAGATGATCAAACCGACGATTCCCAGGAAGCCGAGGAAACCGGGAGTCGAGTTAGCGTGAAAGAAATCTTTGTAAACCAGCGGAGCTTCTAACCAAACCTGGCAAATCGGCAAGCCAAACGTTTCTCTGGATAGGGCACAGCGTGCAAAGGGAACGGTGGCGATCGCGGCTACAACGCTGTACACAGTCACAGCCCAGCGCCAAGAAGTAAACGTCAGTTTCAACGGTTTGAGCGGCTGCTCGTCAATCTCTTCATTCAAGTCCACCCAAACCAGAGGCTAACTGGAATTAGAATCATCGCCATCAGTCCAGAGATAAACCCGACCAAAATTCCCCGATCATG
>JAAUTN010000257.1 GCA_012031415.1 Leptolyngbyaceae cyanobacterium SM1_4_3
CGTATCATCTTACCTGTAGTCATTTATATTGATAGAAATAGCGGCTTGTACGTCAAAAAATTTCCACTGCTGCTACCATACTCACTCCTGATTAAGTAAGAAATAGGATGACAGACAGCAATTGTCCCGATCGTGTAACTCGCTTAGAAGCATTAGCGGAAACTACCTTGTTAGCAATTCAGCAGCTAGCGTTACAGCAACGTGAAATGCAAAACAATCTAACGGATAGCATTCAAGATTTGCTTGGCATGATGAGCGAACAGCGAGGGGAAATGGCTGTGATGCGCTCTGAAATGGCTGAAATGCAGTCGGAGGTACGAGGGCTACAGCGAGAAAATCGACAAATTCTCGACATCTTACTTAATCGCCAAAATCCTGATACGTAATGCGCGATCGCCACAAAATGAACGTCTTCACTGTTGAGCCACAAAGCGGAAAGGTGTTGCACAATAGAAGTCAGTTTCCTCATCCAACTCATTTCGCAAGCTCCTATGTCTACTGCTCTGGCTGATGCTCAAAACCTGCTGTCTGACTTAATTGGGCGCTATCGTTCTCAGGTTGACTATCTGTCGATTCGGTTAGAAGAAGCAGAGGGAACAGACATTCTCCTGCGGGGAGACCGAGTAGAGACGCTGAGCGAAGGAATTTCGGTCGGCGGTCAGGTTCGGGCTTGCTTTAGAGGGGGTTGGGGGTTTGCTAGCTTTAACCAGCTTTCTACTCTGGCAGAGCGCATTGAGGAGGCGATCGCCGCTGCTCGTCTAGTGGGAGATGAAGAAACGCTGCTAGCTCCCGTTGAAGCAATTCAAGACAGCCGCCAACTGCCTTTGACAGGAACCGATCCTCGTCATATTTCACTCGCTCAAAAGAAAGCACTGTGCAATCACTACGCTGCAATTCTCAGAAGCTTTGACGATCGCATTGCTACCACTTCAGTTCGCTATGGCGATAGCGCTCAGCGCGTGATTCTGGCGACCTCAGAAGGCACCCTGATTGAGCAATCCTGGGTTGATTTAGAAATGCGATTTGCTGCCACTGCGCGAAATGGTGAAACGGTGCAAACAGGACGGGAAACGACAGGCTCTCGCAAAGCCTACGAGGATTTGGAAAATCTAGATGAACAGGTGAAAAGCGCGGCCCAGCGGGCAGTAGATGCGCTGGTATTGCCTGCGGTAAAAGGAAACACCTATACGGTGGTAATTGACCCAATTCTGTCGGGGTTGTTTGTGCATGAGGCCTTTGGGCATTTGTCAGAAGCCGACATGGCCTACGAAAATCCTGACTTGCTAGAAGTGATGACCCTGGGAAGGCGATTTGGCCCAGCGGGTCTACAAATTTTTGATGGAGCAGCACCGAGCGGTCATCGCGGCAGCTATTTTTATGATGATGAAGGTGTTCCCGCAACCACAACTCAACTCATTGAGGACGGGGTGTTGGTTGGGCGGCTCCACTCACGGGAAACCGCAGGCAAGCTGGATGAAGCCCCGACAGGTAATGCCCGCTGTTTGAGCTATCATTATCCGCCCATTGTGCGAATGACAAATACCTGGATTGAGCGGGGCGATACGCCAGTTGCCGATCTGTTTAATGGGGTTGAGGAAGGGGTTTACGCTCGCAACTGGTTGGGCGGCATGACAAATGGTGAGATGTTTACCTTCACCGCTGGGGAAGCCTGGATGATTCGCAATGGGGCGATCGCCGAACCCGTTCGAGATGTTACCCTTTCCGGCAATGTATTCAGCACCCTGAGTGACATTGAGGCGATCGGCGATGACTTTTACTGGGATGAGTCCGGCGGCTGTGGCAAAGGCGGACAAAGCGGACTCGCCGTTGGCTGCGGTGGTCCTAGCTTACGAATTCGCAATGTCGTTGTAGGTGGGGAAGCGGAGTAATTAGCATCAGACTGCCGCAAGTTGAACTTGCTCACCTGTCAAGCTAAATGCTCGCACTTCGGTAATTTTGACGGGTACGGTTTGCCCTTTGAGATCAGCGATCAGCCCTTCAAAAAAGGTAAGTCGATTCCCGCGTGTGCGGCCCATTACCTGATTCGAGTCTTTGGGATTTTGGTCTTCGACTAGCACTTCTTCAATGCGTCCCTGGTAACGAAGCGATCGCTCCGCCGCTTTAACCGATACTAAATGGTTGAGGCGCTGGAGGCGATCGCGTTTCACCTCTTCGCTCAACTGGTTCTCCCACAGTGCAGCAGGCGTGCCGGGGCGGGGAGAATAGGCGGCGGTGTTGAGTTGGTCAAAGCCGATGTCTCCGACTAGCTTCAGCGTATTTTCAAACTGGACTTCGGTTTCTCCTGGGAATCCGGCGATCGCATCCGCACTAATCGACGCATCGGGCATATAGTGGCGAACGGTATCAATAATTCGACGATACTTTTCCTGGGTGTAGCCGCGACCCATCGCTTTCAGCACCTCGTTGTCGCCCGACTGGAAGGGAATGTGAAAATGCTCACACACTTTAGGCAGTTCGGCACAGGCGCGAATCAGTCGCTCTGTGAAATAGCGGGGATGGCTGGTGGCAAAGCGAATTCGCTCAATTCCTGGGACATCGTGAACGAAGTAGAGCAAATCGGTCAGGGTATGTTTGTGACGACCTTCTGCCGTCGCACCGGGCAAGTCGCGCCCGTAGGCATCAATGTTTTGCCCCAGCAGCGTCACTTCGCGGTAGCCCTGCTGCCCCAATTCCTCCATTTCTGCCCGAATTGCTTCTGGTGGGCGCGATTGCTCTACACCACGCACGTTTGGCACGACGCAATAGGTGCAGCGTTCGTTGCAGCCATAAATGACGTTGACCCAGGCGCTTACTTTGCTGTCACGTCTCGGCTTAGTAATGTCTTCAACAATGTGAATCGGCTCGGTAGCGACGACCTGGTTGCCGTTAAAGACTTGCTCCAGCAAATCGCGCAGTCGGTTTGCGTGCTGAGGGCCCATCACCAAATCGAGTTCGGGCACTCGCCGCAGCAGTGCCTCGCCTTCTTGCTGGGCAACGCAGCCTGCTACGATTAGCGTCAGGTTGGGCTGTTCGTGCTTACGTTTTGCCTGCCTGCCCAAGTAGGAATAAACCTTTTGCTCGGCGTTGTCTCGAATCGTACAGGTGTTATAGAGAATCACATCGGCATCATCTGGAGCCTCTGACCACTCAAACCCCATTTCTTCTAAAATGCCTGCCATGCGTTCGGAGTCGGCTTTATTCATCTGGCAGCCGAAGGTGGTGATGTGATAACGATGCGAAGAATGGGTCATGGGTATGGCGATCGAATTTTTGTCGTAGAAGAAACTGTCTCGTTTCCAGGCTCCGCCTGGAAATGCTGTTCCAGAGGCTCTGCCTCTTGTCGAGCGCTTGAGGCAGAGCCTCAAGTTTGGCATTCCCAGGCGGAGCCTGGGAACGAGGTGGATAGGCTTGCACTTTATTATAGATTTTGGGCGATCGCACCATCCGTCAGATTTTCAGCATTGCTTAATCTAGGTACGAAAATTAGCAACGTTAGATTTTCCAGCAGTTTGCTTTCGTGAAAGATTTACATTCAGTGATAATCTGAGAGATGGAAATTTTAATTCTTAAGACTGTCTTCAAGTTTCTAGAAAAGCTGATCACACGAAAGGCGCAAGCATGGTCACTACAGCAGAAAAGACAAACGTCGGCTTCATCACTCAGATCATTGGCCCGGTCATCGATGCTCGATTTCCCAATGGTCAGTTACCCAAGATTTACAACGCCCTCAAAGTCAGCGGCACAAACTCAAACGGTCAAGAGGTTGCAGTCACCTGTGAAGTGCAGCAGCTTCTAGGAGACAACCAGATTCGGGCTGTGGCAATGAGTTCCACAGATGGTTTAGTTCGAGGCATGGAAGTCCTCGATACGGGCGATGCGATTAGAGTTCCAGTCGGGATTTCAACCCTGGGACGAATTTTTAACGTTTTGGGTGAACCCGTAGACGAATTGGGAGCGGTCAATAACGAGGAAACTTCCCCGATTCATCGCTCTGCCCCTAAGTTTACAGAGTTAGAAACCAAACCTTCAGTTTTTGAGACTGGCATCAAGGTGATTGACCTGTTGGCTCCCTATCGTCGGGGGGGTAAGGTCGGTCTATTTGGTGGTGCCGGGGTTGGCAAAACCGTGTTGATTCAAGAGCTAATCAACAACATCGCCAAAGAGCATGGCGGCGTGTCGGTGTTTGGCGGCGTGGGTGAGCGCACCCGTGAAGGAAACGACCTCTACAACGAATTTAAAGAGTCTGGCGTAATCAACGCTGACAACATCAGTGAGTCGAAAGTGGCGCTGGTGTATGGTCAGATGAACGAGCCACCGGGAGCCAGAATGCGCGTCGGTCTGTCGGCGCTGACGATGGCCGAATATTTCCGCGATGTCAACAAGCAGGACGTGCTGCTGTTCATCGACAACATCTTCCGGTTTGTGCAGGCGGGTTCTGAAGTATCTGCGCTACTCGGACGGATGCCCTCTGCGGTAGGATATCAGCCAACTCTGGCTACAGAAATGGGCGACTTGCAAGAGCGCATCACTTCAACCACTGAGGGTTCTATCACTTCCATTCAGGCGGTTTACGTTCCTGCGGATGACTTGACCGACCCTGCTCCTGCAACCACGTTTGCTCACCTGGACGCAACCACCGTACTTTCTCGTGGACTGGCAGCGAAAGGAATTTATCCGGCGGTAGACCCGCTCGATTCAACTTCTACGATGCTTCAGCCCAGTGTGGTTGGTGATGAGCATTACGGCACGGCACGTTCGGTGCAGTCTACCCTCCAGCGCTATAAAGAGCTTCAGGACATCATTGCCATTCTTGGACTGGATGAATTGTCTGAAGACGATCGCTTGACGGTTGCTCGCGCCCGTAAGATTGAGCGTTTCCTCTCTCAGCCATTTTTTGTGGCAGAGGTGTTTACAGGTTCGCCTGGTAAGTACGTCACCTTGAGTGAGACGATCAAGGGCTTCCAGATGATTTTGTCGGGTCAGTTAGACGATCTGCCAGAGCAAGCTTTTTACCTGGTCGGTAATATTGACGAGGCGATCGCCAAAGCCGAGAAAATGAAGGCTGAAGGCAAGTAGGGAATTAAAGTCATGGCACTAACCGTTCGTGTAATTGCCCCAGACAAGACCGTTTGGGATTCTGATGCTGAGGAAGTGATTCTTCCTAGCACGACTGGGCAACTGGGCATCTTGCCGGGACACGCGCCGCTGTTGACCGCCCTGGATACAGGCGTGATGCGGGTTCGGGCAAACAAAGACTGGGTGGCGATCGCCTCATGGGTGGCTTTGCCGAAGTCGATGCCAATGAAGTTACCATCCTGGTGAATGCTGCCGAGCGCGGCGACACCATTGACCGAGAAGCGGCTCGTACCGCCTACAGCGAAGCAGAAGCTCGCCTCAACAAAGTTGAAGCAGGCAACCGCCAGCAGCAAATTCAGGCAACTCAGGCGTTGAAGCGTGCCCGTGCCCGCCTCCAAGCGGCTGGAGGAATGGTGCAGGTCTAGTTTGACCTGAGTTATATTGCGTTACTCATGAAAAGCGTGCCCTACAGAATATGCAGGGCACGCTTTTCATGGTTAGAGCTTTTTTCAAGACCTCTGTGGGATAAGCATCCTGCCCGTCCAAATATAGAGCAGGCAAGATGCCTGCTTCACAGCAGACCAGGGTTTCCAAATGAATAGCTGTACATTGCGTCAACAGTCTGAATCACGCAATGCAGTAGGGCGATCGCCAAGCAAACAAGGAGCTTAAGCCCCTTGTCTCAGCAGGAATTGTCTACGCTCCGCAAATATGACTAGGCACTACCCGTGAAAACTACTTCAGGAAACTTAACCTGTGCTTCAGATATAGGACGACGCTTGCCTTCCTCTTGCCAGTAGTTAATGACCTCGGTGGCTTTGTTGAGCAGTTCAATTCGGTCTGCTTCAGCAATCCAGTGCTTTTTCTCCATCTCGGTCTTGAGCTGTTCCCAGGCATCATTCCGGGGCCAGAAAAAATAGGACGTAAGCGGACTGGTACCCTTGCCAACCACCTGATCAACCGCTAACGCTACGTCGTTCTCCAGCCAGAGAACCTTCAAAATAAACTTCGACAATCGCCAACCTCCACGATTCCTAACAGTTTTAGATAACTCCACAATCCACTATGGTAATGCATGGATTCACAGATCACAAAAACCGTATTCAGGATTCATGGAGGCGCAGTTGTTGACTCAGCAAAATCAGGCATTTCCCCCTGCAATTGTGATATTTGACATTGATGGTGTCATTCGAGATGTAGGTGGGTCGTATCGACGGGCACTCGCTGATACGGTGGAGCAGTTCACTCAAAGTGCCTACCGTCCCTCAACAACCGATATTGATGTGCTGAAGGCAGAAGGGCGCTGGAATAACGACTGGGAAGGGTCGCAAGAACTGATCTACCGCCATTTTGAGGGGCAGGGGGTGGCGCGATCGCACCTCAACCTCAACTATGACGACATCATTGCCTTCTTTCAAAGCCGCTACCGTGGCCCCGATCCGCACTATTGGACGGGCTATATCTGTCAAGAACCACTGCTTTTAAGCGCAGACTATTTCGAGCAACTGACCCAGGCGGGCATTCCCTGGGGCTTTTTTAGTGGCGCTACGCGAGGGTCAGCTTTATATGTGCTGGAGAAGCGGTTGGGGTTGCGATCGCCCATTCTAATTGCAATGGAAGACGCACCTGGCAAGCCCGACCCAACTGGATTGTTGGAAGTTGTGCAGCAGCTAGAGCCACCTCAGCCAGAGACAGAGCCGCTAACACCCACTATCTATTTAGGCGACACCGTTGCAGACTTGCAGACCGTAGTGAATGCTTCCGAGGTAAACCCATCACGGCAGTGGATCGGTGTTGGTATTTTACCGCCTCACACTCAGACTAGCGCTGAATACGCTGCTGCCTACGCTGTAACTCTGCAAGAAGCGGGTGCAGCGATCGTGCTTAACAATGTTCAACAGTTAACTCTAGAAAAAATCAAAAGTCTTGCCTTGCTTAAGATAAGCAGTGCCGAAAAGTGAAGCTTACTCTAAAGGGATGTTTGAGGATGTTTGAAAAGTCTAATCTGTAACCCAAAAGCTTGTAGGGGCGTAGCATTCGGGCAAGAATTTTGGGGCTATTCCAGGGTTTACCTGCCGAATGCTACGCCCTTACAGAGGACATTTGCTACTTCTCAAACACCCTCTTAGTGCAAGGTGTAAAAGACTAGAATGGTGAAGCTTTCTATAAAGAGAAGGTAAGATCGAGTAGTCCTATCTACTTGAACAACGTTAACCATAACTAGGAGAAATGACGGCAACAGTAACTCTGCTTGTCAAAATTAATTGGACTAGCTAGATCGCTACGCCAACCACCACAAGCAGTTGGACAGAAAGATTCTTTCCAAAAATTTTATTTGCTTCCCAGATCCTTCAGTACTAGTAAGGATGTTTAACAATATGGTTCAAAGTAAACTCAATTTTTGCTTTTGTACTCTGGCCTTCGGTAACGTCTATCGCGCTCTAGCAAAGGAGCTTGTTCAGGATCTAGAAAAGTACGCACCTGGCATACCTGTTGTACTTTTTACAGATAAACCGAGAGATTTTAAAACTTACAAGAATGCTATAGTCTTTAACCATAAAAGGCATGGCATTTTACTGTTCCATGAGCGCCGATTTGCCATTGCTAAAGCCCTTTCTATGGCAAATTCCTGCGTCTATTTAGATGCAGACGTGCGAATTTGCGCCCCAGTCCCTACAAACATAAAATGGCTTCCTGGCATAACCGCTAGAAGCTGCGCCTCAATGAATAAAAGGTTTCGATCGCGTCTAGCTGTAGGCGATTCACCCCGTCCTGATATCGTTAAGATTCTGCAAGTTTACAAAAAAATGGCAGAAAAAATCGGAGTTAATTCGGAGGATGATAGAACTATCTGGATTAATGAATTTCTGTTTGTTGTCACCAAAGATTCGGGTCGAGAATTAGAGTTTTTGGGCTATTGGGAACGGCTAGCACTCTACGCAGATCTGAATGGGCTGCACAAACATCCTGCCTATGCGATAGGTTTAGCTGC
Organism: Leptolyngbyaceae cyanobacterium SM1_4_3; assembly: GCA_012031415.1. Lineage (GTDB taxonomy): Bacteria > Cyanobacteriota > Cyanobacteriia > Elainellales > Elainellaceae > JAAUTN01. The sequence goes on from JAAUTN010000257.1 coordinate 8,069, forward strand.
CGTCAAAGCAGGATTTCCAATTCGTCACGATGAAATGGAAGGATTTGACTTTTTTGATGATCGAATTGAAAAAGTCAGAATTAAAAATGGGCAGTCCGATCCGGCGGCAAAGCAGAAGTATTTTGAAACCCAGGAAAAAGTTGAGCAGCGCTATCGCTCGTTGCCCCATAAGGTCATGGATAAAATAATGCAACCGCTTTGCCATCACTACCATACTGCTCGCTTGCAGATTACAACGTCCCTGACTGATTTTGATTTTTATCATCGTTAGATCAGCCATTTCAGGACATCGCCCTTTCACATCAAGATATCGATGCAGTGATAGCCCTGGTTACGTCTCCAGAACAGGCTTTGTTGGCACTCAAGCAGTTGCGAGACAAGCCGGAGTTGCGGCGGGCGATGGTTGAACAAGGCAAAGTTCGGGCTGAGGCAACTAAGCCTGCCCAGCTTACTCAAGAATGGCAAAGTTTCTTGAAAGATGTTGTCGTCCCGGACTATCAGCGGTGGCAGTCCGCATCGAGACTCAAGCGCAACCTCTATTTCCTGTATCGCTATATTGTTCTGCGGCTGAGGGAGCTTCAGGAGCGCGGCAGCAAGCAACTCCTGGAGGAATGGTTTAATCGCAAATCTAAGACAGCTAATTAGTCGGAAATCGCCCTCGCTGTTTGCGGGCTTCCATGGCCCGCTCCAGCATTTCTAACAGCCCAGGTGCTTCTTCTTGCAGCGTCAGCAGCAGCCGTTCTCCGGCTTCCAGGTCGCCTGGGTCTTTACCTGTTTCCATTACTACATTTAGCCGGGGCATTGCCATTTCATCAACAATCTGCACCAGTCCGTGTAGACAGCGGTTGAACTGTTTCTCGGTCAGGGTAGAGTCTTCTAATGGAAATTCAATGATCGCTCTGATCTCGCCGTCGGAGGGGTCATATTCCCATTGCAGCATTTTGGTTTCCCAGGAAATGCTCAGCATGGTTTGCAAGATTGCCCCTTTGTGCGGGTGGTCTTGAATGCCAGATATGACTCTAGGCGCAAAGAGTTTGAAGAAATCTCCACCCTCGTCTAGCTCGACAACAATCAAGAAGTCCTCTACGTTGTCGGCGTATACGCCTGTAAGGATGCGGTTTTCTTCCTCATCTATGCGGTATTTCCATCCTGACTTATTCAGGTAGGAGGCAATTTGCTGAAGGGTTGCGCCCATGAAATTCTCTCTAGGTCAACAGTAAAGTATCCAAAACAAGCTATTTAATGGTATTCCAACTTAATACCAATTCTCTTCAAGGCTGCATCCAGAAACGGTATAAGACAGACCAACACAGGGAAGGGAAGGTCGGATTAGGACGGTCGATTGCTCGTCTAATCTATCATTAGGGATTTGGTAGATTAGCTTGCTGCCACTGCTGGACTTCACCTAGATTGGGCGGAATGGGCTGAGCCACTGCTAGATCCACCTGGTGGAAGAGGGATTCCAGATTAGTTGAGTTTTCGATCACGATATCGGCACGGCCAACTTTTCTGTCGATGGGCATCTGGCTGCTGATTCTGGCTTGGGCTTGTTCCAGGGTGAGGCAATCGCGCTGCCTTAGGCGTTCAACTTGTCTAGCTTTGGGACAGCGTACCACCCAGATCTCGGTGACTAGATCGGTCATGCGAGCTTCAAACAGCAGCGGAATCACTAATACAATTTTGGAATGGTGCTGGTCTAATAAGGCTTTTAGGTTTCTCTCCAGGCGATCGCGCACGTAGGGGTGAACTCGTTGCTCTAGCCAAAGTCGCTCTGCCAAACTGTCAAAGATAATTTCACTGAGCCGTTTCCGGTCTAGCGAGCCGTTTGAGTGCAACACCCCAGAACCATAGCGCTCTGCGATTTCTGCTAGCACGGTGGAACCTGGCTCTACGGCTTCTCGCGCGTACAGGTCAGCATCTAAGACGGGCAATTTGTGAACGCTGCTTAGATAGTTTGAAATGGTGGTTTTGCCCATGCCGATGCCGCCCGTTAAGCCAATAATGCGCTGTGGGTCGGAGGCATATTGCTGCTGCTGGTCGTCCATACTGCCTAGTTGGATCTAGCCCACTGTACAATCGCTTGAACTAACCCCTCCAGAGTATACTCCTCTGCTTCTATATCAACGCGCCCAAGCAGTCCATCGCAAGCTGCGGAGGTTTGCGGCCCAATGGAGGCGATGCGGAGGTGGTTGAGCAGTTTGTCAGGGTCTGTCCCTAGCATTGATGAAGACATTGCACGGTTTTGAACTGGCGAAAGT
>JAAUTN010000258.1 GCA_012031415.1 Leptolyngbyaceae cyanobacterium SM1_4_3
AATTGCATTGCCAAGCCGGAGCTTCGGCAACTCGAGTCGAACGACGTGAATCCCCTAGCCCCCTAGCCCCCTCCATTTAGTTTCAATTTCTGAAAAATTACCGATAGATCTTGTAGAGGCAGTTAGGCTATCGGTTAATCTCTTGTCCTGTTGTCCTGCCCTTTACACTCCGTAAGTTATGGCAAAAGAACTGGCAATTCGTACTCGTGGGCTGACTAAACAGTTTGACCGTCAGGTTGCGGTAAATGACATCGATTTAGAAATTGAGGCTGGGGAGGTTTATGGGCTGATTGGACCCAATGGCGCGGGGAAGACGACCCTGATTCGGATGCTGGCAACGGCAGAGGAGCCGACAACGGGGGAGATTTTGATTAATGGCGATCGCCTCCTCCGCGACAAGCCCAACGCCCACATCAAGCAGCGCATCGGCTATCTGCCCGATGACTTTCCGCTGTACGATGACCTCACCGTTTGGGATTATCTGGACTATTTTGCGCGTCTGTATAAGCTGCGGCAGCCTCACCGCAATCGGCGGTTACATGAAGTGCTAGACCTAGTGCAGCTTGCGCCCAAGCGAAATAGCCTGATTGCCACCCTGTCACGCGGCATGAAACAGCGCCTTAGCCTAGCCCGAACGATTATTCACGAGCCGATTTTGCTGCTGCTCGACGAACCCGTTTCAGGGCTTGACCCGATCGCCCGAATGAAGTTTCGGGAAATCATTAAAGTCTTGCAGGAAGCCGGGATGACAATTTTAATTTCGTCCCATGTGCTGAGCGACCTGGCAGAACTTTGTACTTCAATCGGCATTATGGAGTTAGGTTATCTGGTAGAAAGTGCGCCTCTGCAAGACCTCTATCGTCGCCTGAGCCGCCAGCAAATTCTCATCTCCACGCTAGGCAAGCTGGATGCACTCCAGCAAAGTTTGAGAAACCATCCCCAAGTAGAAGGGATAGAAGTGCTGCCCGGAACCCAAACTATCAGAGTGCAATTTTCGGGAGAGCCAAAAGAATCTGCACTGTTGCTGCGATCGCTCGTCAGTGCAGGCATTCCAATCAACGACTTTCACTGCGTCCGCGAAGATCTAGAGACTATCTTCCTCAAACTGGGACATCAACAAGCTTCGTGACCCGACAAGCAACAAAAACCGCATCTGCATTCATCCCTCATCCTTCATCCCTCATCCTTCATCCTGACCTATGAATCTGCTAGATCAAATCGGCGATTGGAATCCTCAGCTATTTCGTGAACTCAAGGGTCGGCTTAAGTCTCGCAACGTTTTGATTGCGTTCGGGCTATCGCTGATGGCTCAGTTTCTCTTGCTCAACTTCTTTAACAGTCAGCTTCCTGGCGCTGGCAGAAGCTACAGCAAATATTGCGCTGAATACGATCCTGCGACCTACAACTGCGTCAAACAAGGTGGAGTCTATCTAATTGACTGGGCGATGTGGTGGAGAGACATTTTCATCACCTTAAACTGGGGAATCATCCTGGTGGTGATGCTGGCTGGGGTCTATATGCTGATCAATGACCTCGACCAGGAAGAACGGCGCGGCACGCTGAATTTCATTCGCCTCAGCCCGCAGCGTAGCCGTAGTTTGTTAACAGGCAAACTGTTAGGAGTTCCGGCTTTGCTTTATCTGGCAGTGGGGGCGATCGCACCCCTACATCTGTTTGCTGGAATGCAAGCCAATGTGCCGACCGTCTTCACCCTGAGCTATTACCTGATGCTGTTTGCAGGCTGCTACTTCCTCTATAGCGCTGCCCTGCTGGGCGGCTTTATGGGTAAGCTGCAAGGCGGCATTGGTGGAATCCAAATTACAACCGGGACGGCGTTTCTCGGCGTATTTTTGACTGCCTTTGTATTTATCCCAAACTACATTTTCTGGAACTTGTTTTCAGTCTGGGTTGACTTCCCTCAATACATCGTCGGCAGCGGATCAGGAACAGATTCCTTACAGTGGTTTTATATTCCTCTGGGGCAAAGTTTAATCCTTGCTCACGGCTTTACACTGACGGCGTTGGGAATTGGAATTTACTGGATCTGGCAGGCTTTAGACCGTTGCTTTCACAGCCCTGGCGCAACCTTGCTGAGCAAGCGACAAAGCTATGGGCTAGTGGTCAGTTTTCAGGTGCTAATGCTGGGATTCTTTATGCGCGACTGGGACTATGGATACTACGACGATTCCCAGTTTTTGTTTGCTCAAGTAGCTCTGATTTCTAGCGCAAATCTGGTGCTGTTTTTGGTGTTGATTGCGATGCTGTCGGCTCATCGTCAAACACTGCTGGACTGGGCGCGTTACCGCCACTTTGAGAACAGTTTGCAAACCATGCAAACAACAGCGGGTAAATCAGCGACAGGCAAGAGACGGCGTTCGTCAGTCTGGCAAGACTTGATTTCAGGGGAAAGGAGTCCAGCGGTGATGGCGATCGCCATTAACCTATTGATTACCGTTGCAATTCTGCTGCCCTGGATTATTCTTCATCCACAGGACATAGAGAAATCGACTGTAGTGGTTGGGTTTGTGATTAGCTTAAACCTGGTTGCAATCTATGCCTCGATCGCCCAACTGACCCTGATGATGAAAAATCAGCGGCGCGGCTGGTGGGCAACCAGTGCAGTGGTGCTGGCGATTGGACTCCCTGTGATTGCAGGTACGATTCTCTTTGTAGAATTCCGTTCAGGAATGGCAACCGGGCTGCTGCTGTTCTCACCGTTGCACTGGGTTTCTCTGGCTCAAGGGGTACCTTCCTTTATGCCGCTGCTGGCAATTGTGGGTCAGTGGGGAGCGATCGCCCTGCTCAACACTCAGCTTGCCAAAAACCTGAAGCGGGTAGGTGCGTCGGAGTCAAAACCTTTGCTGGCTGGAGTTAAGTAGCGCAAGCTCTCTTTAGTTAGACTCAAGGACTGTAGCGCGTTCAGCCCAACACACTAATACATATTGTAGAAGTCGGAGTTTTTTAGGAAGCTCCGACTTCTTTGGCGATCATTTCTGAGAGGGAACTGCTTTGCGTTGAGGAGCATCGTGGCTCAATGACTGTGTGCAATTGCAAGGTTACTCTAACACAGTGCAATGTTTCTTTGCAGAGCTATATGCGTACAGGTTAGGACAAGGGGCTTAAGCCCCTTGTTCACGAGACAGGTGCTTTGCATACAGGAATGTCCTAACCTATGTGACTACAGCTATAACAAGGCACTGTTCCTTTATAACAAGGCACTGTTCCTTTATAACAAGGCACTGTTCCTTTATGACAAGGCACTGTTCCTTTATGACAAGGCACTGTTCCTTTGTTACAGTGCAATGCTCCTTTACAATATTGCGCTTCTGCTTAGTGCGATCGCAACGTTGCTCTACAACTTTGTAACCCTTCTAAGAAATGCGCCAGTCGCACTCAGGATAGTGGATTTAATAACCCCGCATTCTTGCGTAGGATTTTTGAAGGTTGAACTGAAACTGACCTCCACGACTATTCCTCTATGAGTTGTCTCAGTTCCTCAATGTTAGAGGAGAATTTCAGTTCACCTTTTTTCTGCTCAACTTGAGCCGATTTGAAGTTGTTGCACATTTCGTCACGACGTTCTTCCCGGAGGTACTGCTGCAACAACAGATGAAGTTCGCGCTTCTCATCTGTGGAAAGGCTTTTGATTACTTCAACCACATCGCTAAAAGTCATTGGTTCAAGACCTCATCATGCTAATTCAAGCGATTTACCATACTGCTGACCTCTTTAGGTTGAAAGCTGGAGCCAGTATGCCTTTGTCTCAATCTTATCTCATCAACTCTGGCTCACCTGAGTCTCAAATCTAGATTTAGAACGAAGGGATTGGACGGTGGCGATCGCCCCTCCGCCGCTCGATCAATCTCTGCCTCGGTGTTAAATCTGCCAATGCCAAATCGAATTGAGGCAAAGGCTAATTCATTAGAGCGTCCTAACGCAGATAGCACATGGGAAGGCTCAATTTTGGCAGCAGAGCAGGCAGATCCAGAGGAAACGGCAATGGTGGACTGCAATCCTAATAACAACGCTTGCCCGTCTACATCCGCGACGCTGATATTCAGGTTTCCGGGTAAACGCTGGGTCGGATGTCCGTTGAGGTGAATGTCTGGGAGTTGACTTAAGCGGTGCCAGAGGCGATCGCGCAGTTGAGTTTGCCGTTGGGTTTCTGTCTCTAATTCTGCCAATCCCAACTCTACGGCTTTGGCAAAACCAACAATCTGTGGCGGGTACAGCGTTCCCGATCGCATTCCACGCTCTTGCCCGCCGCCGTGCAGTTGTGCTGCCAGTTGCACTCTTGGTTGGCGACGACGCACATATAGCGCCCCAATTCCTTTTGGCCCATAGACTTTGTGTGCCGTTAGAGACATTAGATCGATCTGCATTGCCTCTACGTTGAGGGGAACTTTGGCGATCGCCTGCGCCGCATCCGTGTGAAACAACACACCTCGACTGCGGCACATCGCCCCAACTTCTGCCAAAGGCTGCAACACGCCAATTTCGTTATTTGCCGCCATCACCGACACCAGGATAGTGTCCGGTCGAAACGCTTGTTCTAGTTGCTTTAGGTTAATCAAGCCATCGGGTTGAACGGGTAGAAACGTCACCTCAAAGCCAAGCGACTGCAAATAGCGACAGGGATCTAGCACCGCACTGTGTTCGGTTTGCACCGTGATGATATGTCGCCCTTGTGAGAAGTAAGCCTCTGCTATGCCTTTGATGGCTAAGTTGTTGGCTTCTGTTGCACCGCTGGTGAAGATGATTTCTTCGGGGGTAGCGGCGATCGCCCCTGCCAAAGTTTCCCGTGACTGCTTCACCGCCGCCTCTGCCGCCCAACCATAGGAATGAGTGGTGCTGGAGGGATTACCAAAATGCTCGGTGAAGTAAGGCAGCATTGCCTCTAGCACTCGCGGGTCGAGCGGTGTAGTAGCGTGACAGTCCAGGTAGATGGGGCGTTGCACAATGGATTCCTGCGATCGGTTTTGTCAATCTAATTCGATTTAAACAAATTTCACAACAAAAATAATAGGGGCGAACGGCCGTTCGCCCTACTTCATTGTTGCTACTAACTGCTTTGAACTTGGCAGAACCGTCTTCTAGGACATTGTTAACACCCTAAGATCGTGGATTGAATAAGCTGCAATTTTCGTAGGGTGCGTTAGTGCAACGTAACGCACCGTTCTGAAAACTTCTGGTGCGTTACGGCTTCGCCTAACACACCCTACTTGATTCAATTCGCAATCTCTAGCCGTAGTTCTAACGAGTAGGAGCGATTAACCTTCCCCATCATCATCGCCATCATCGTCATCGCCGTCATCGCCATCGTCATCCCCACCTTCCACATCATCATCATCGTCATCATCCAAATCAGGCGTGATGACGTAAGGCGAGTCAATTTCGACGACGCTGCCTGTGCTGAAAAGAGCCTGGTAGATGCAAACAGCAACTTCGGCACGGGTTGCAACGCGGCTCAGGCTGAGCAGGCGGGTTTCGGGATAGTTCACCACGATGCCTTGTTCAACCAGTGCAGCAAGCAAGCTACGAGTTTCAGAAGAGCTAATGGTGGAAACGTCGGTGTAGTAAGCCAGCGTTGTATCCACAGAACTGCTGGAGGAAAGCTGTAAACCTCTGGCGATCGCCAGCAGCACATCGGCACGAGTCAAACTCCGGGTTGGGTTAAACTCGTTGTCATCATCCAAGCCCAAGAAGCCCATTTCATAAGCTTCCTGAATTGCGGTGTAAGCCCAATAGGATGAAGACACATCTCTGAAACTACCTGCATTCCGAACGTCCCGCAGATCAAAAGCACGACGCAACATTGCCGCGAACTGAGCTTTGGTGACAGGCTGGTCAGGGCGGAAGGTGCCATCGGGGAAACCTTCGATGATTTCCAGAGCAGCCAGTTCGCTAATAAATTCACTTGCCCAGTAGTTAGAAGCAACATCACGGAAGCTAACCCGTGTGCCCTGACGAGCAATCAACTGTGACCTACGAATGGCGGTCGCAGATTCATTTAGTAGAACAACGCTACCCGATTCGTTGGTGTGGTAAACCCAAGTCTGTTGCTGACTGCGAGCTACCACGACCCACCCTGGAACCTGTGCCTGGGTGCAGGCGTTGTTGCTGGGCAAGCCTAAGCAGCCATCTGACCAGACTTTGCGCCGCGCTTCGACGATTTCTAGATTGGTGACTTCGCCTGGATATTGTTGGGCGATCGCCTGCAACACAGTGGCACGGACTGATTCTGAGAAACCAGCCTGACTAACACGCACCTCAGTCCGTTCAGCCGTAACGCTGCCAGAAGTGCCGCCCGAAACCTCCGTAACCTCTGTGACTCGCTCTTCCGTTCTGGTTTCGGTTCTCGTTTCGGTGTAGACGCTAGCCGTCCGAGTCTCAGTTGCTGCTGCATCCAAAACGACAACGGAGCCAGATTCATCGGTGCGGTAAACCCAAGTTTGCTCGTCAGATTCAGCTACAATCCGCCATCCGGGAACGAGTGCTTGAAGGCACGAATCTGCGGGACCACCCAATCCTAAGCAACCGTCTGTCCAGGTTTCTCGACGGGCTTCTACGATTCGCAGTTCAGAAACGGCTACCCCTGACCGAGCAGAGATTTCTCGATAAACCGATTCGCTAACCGACACGGGTAAGTCGTCTGATTCCTCGTCATCATCATCGGATTCAGAATCATCATCATCGGATTCAGAATCATCATCATCGGATTCAGAATCATCGTCATCATCATCAGATTCCTCGTCATCATCATCAGATTCCTCGTCATCATCGGATTCTGAGTCGTCATCATCGGATTCAGAATCATCATCATCGGATTCAGAATCATCATCGGATTCGGAGTCGTCGTCATCATCAGATTCAGAATCATCGTCATCATCGGATTCAGACATGACAACATCATTACTGACTTCCGTAACACTAACTTCTGTGAATGCTCCTGCTAGCTCAAAGCTGCCTGCCTCAGTTTGAAACTTGATGGGGAAAGAGGCAAGAGAAACGTTGGGAGTTGCGCCAAAGTCGCCTGCAATCTCTAGCCGAAAAGCATCTTCACTGCTGCCTGACTGTAGCCCCTGCATGATTGAGCCGCCGCTACAGTTGTTGGCTGCAAAAATGCAAACGTTGATATCTTTGAAGCCACCGGGAAAGTTTTGCTGGTTCTGGTTAATCACAACCGTTTCAAACGTTGCGGTGTTACCCTCAATCACGCTCAAAGCAACGTCTGTCGCAGTGGGGGTGATGCCAAAACCAAAGCTGGTAATCGCAGCCTGAAAAGAACTAGCCGTTTCGTTGCTGAGGCGAACGTCTAGCACCAGTCGATTAGACGTTAGCTCCACTACTTCAAAGACTGCCGTTGCGCTGAGTTGGGGAATGTCTGCACGGGCGGGCAGCACCCAGCTTACCGGAAAGCTTTCACCGACATCTTCGGCGGTAATCTCAACCTGATACAGCGATTGACCCGCTGGGTTGCCTGCCGTTTCGCCAGACTGAGTTTGAAAATCAAAAGCAAGGGCAGGTGTCGGCAAGAGAGCCAGAGCAGTTAGCCCTGAGAGTGCCAAAATCACCTTACTAACCGCGCTGATAGCCAAAATTCGCTTTTTTGTCACGCTCACACCTCTTAAACAGGTAATATTTGCCTAGTCGAGTGGTGTGACGGAGGCTACTCAAAGGTCAGTTCCTCAGTTGAAGAATATTAAAGAAAACTTTATGACTTATACCAATTTAATTTGAGCTTGCACAAAATGAACCCTGGTGGAACAAGGGGCTTAAGCCCCTTGTTCAGCACAACTTCATAAAGAGTTGGTATTACAGCCTTAAACAGCGAATTGCCTCTAACATTCCTCGCGCTTTATTTAAGGTTTCTTCATATTCTTTTTCGGGTTCAGAGTCGGCAACCAAACCTGCGCCTGCCTGAACGCTAACAGTGTGAGTGCCATTTGGCTGGCTGCGAACCACCATTGTGCGAATGGCGATCGCCGTATTCAAATTTCCCTCAAAGTCGTAGTAGCCATAGACTCCTGAGTAAGGGCCGCGCCGACACGATTCCAGATCGTGAATGATTTCCATTGCCCGAATTTTGGGTGCGCCGCTAACCGTACCTGCGGGAAAGCAAGCTTTGAGCAAATCCCAGGCGGTTTTGCCAGGTGCCAGTTCACCAATGACATTACTGACAATGTGCATGACGTGAGAATAGCGCTCGATCACCATCAGTTCATCCACTGTCACCGTGCCGCTGGTGCAAACTCGCCCCAGGTCGTTTCGCCCCAGGTCTACCAGCATGACGTGTTCAGCAACTTCCTTGGGGTCATGCAGCAGGTCTTGAGCCAGAGCCGCATCTTCTTCTGGGGTTTTGCCGCGTGGACGAGTTCCAGCGATCGGGCGCAGGGTGGCGATCATCGGCTGGTGGGGATGGGGCGATCGCTCTGCCTTGACCATGACTTCAGGGCTGGAGCCAATAATCTGCCAGTCGTGGAAGTGAAAATACGCCATGTAGGGCGACGGATTGATTAGCCGCAAAGAGCGATATAGCGCAAACGGGTCGCCACTAAACTGCGTCGAAAGCCGCTGCGAAATCACCACCTGAAAAATATCGCCTGCCTGAATGTGAGTCTTGGCTTTTTCCACATTGGCGCAAAATTCAGCCTTTGAAACATTGCTGGTGTAGGTAAGCTGAGGGCGATCTGCATCGCTGGGCGGTCTCCACTCCAGAATGGTGTCCTGGTGAGCCAGCGGCAGTTGCAGCTTGTCAACAAGCTGTTTTATTTGGTTGCAGGCTTGCTGGTAGGCTTGCTGCAAATCGGTTTGTGGGTCGCGCAGGTCAGCAAAGGCGACCGCCCAGATCTTGCGCTGCACCTGGTCAAAGATCAGTAAATGATCGACCTGCATCCAGAGGCCATCTGGCAGGTCAGTTTCCTCAGTCGGGTAGACAGGGACTCGTGGCTCAATCCAATGAATCAGCTCATAGCCCCAAAAGCCGAGCAGTCCCCCAATTCCGGGGGGCAGTTGGGGCAGGTTGACCGGATGGTAGGGTTCGAGGCACTGGGCAAGGGCAGTAAAGGGGTCGCCTGTGAAGGTGTGGCGATCGCCCCCCCGATGAGTTTGAATCGTCTGATTGCCCCTAGACTCCAAAATCCACAGCGGGTCACAGCCCAGATAGCTATAGCGAGCCAATTTTTCCCCACCCTCAACCGACTCCAGCAAAAAGCTGTAGGGCTGCCCCGCACAAACCTTATACCAGGCAGATACCGGAGTTTCCAGGTCAGCCACCCATTCCTGGTAAACCGGGACAAAATTACCCTGCTGGGCGAGTTGAGAAAATTGAGCAAAATCAGGAAAAATCATGCGTCCCTGCGATTAGTTCGATCTAAACAAGACCTATGCAAAGATATGAATCGTAATGCCCACACCAACAAGGGGCTTAAGCCCCTTGTTCCACAGGGGAATCTGTAAGTCCTGCCATTTTGAATATCCTATCGCAACACAACAAAGGGGCAGGTTTTACCCTGCCCCAACCAAGAAGCTATTGATCAAGTCCACAGCCAAAGACTAGCAGGACGCTATGCTGCACTAAACCTCGTAGGTTGTGTTGCCGCTAAATTTGATGGTGGCAGGCTCTGGGTTGCTGCCAATGTTGCGGTCTTTTTTGCCAACGTAAGGACGACCGGGGTTAACCTTCTCAGGAAACACGCCATCCTTAGGATGCAGGTATTGAATCTCGCCGCTTGGGAAAACGCGGTAGATTTTGTAGTTATCGATTTTGGGCTTGAACTTGTTGCGGAACTGCGCTCCCAGGGCGATGCACTGCTCTTTACGAGCGAGATACAGCAGGTTGTCACCCTCCTGCATCGTGGCAACGCCACCCGTCGGCATCTCAAACACCTGCGCCTTAGGGCTAGTCCAGGTGATTGCATATTTTTCTTCTACTTCAGCTTTGGTCAGCAAGCCGCCCGTGCTACCGCCAAAGAGTGGAGTTTGTCCAGTAAGAGTTTCTGCCATGAATTTGTCTCTGAACATTTTTTGGCATCGTATCACCGGGAGTTCACCCAAATCTCGACTTCTTGAGGAACTGTTACAGAAGTTAGGAATTCATTCCAACTGCGGCATCATCTCCAGTGTCCCTAGACCGAGTTCTTTAGGGGAAAGCGATCGCGTTTCAAACAGCGCCATCATATCTTTGAACTCAGGTTTGCCCTTAGATGCTCCTTTCAAACCTCTGGCAATTACCAGTCCGCAAAATCCTTTAGTTTTTTGCAGCGCTGATCCCATTTTTTGCGGGCTGCAATGTGAATCGGGTCATCTTCCTCAA
>JAAUTN010000259.1 GCA_012031415.1 Leptolyngbyaceae cyanobacterium SM1_4_3
TTGTCAATGTATTCTTGCATTTTGGCTTGCAGGGTGGTCAAGCTATCGCTAGCAGAACGCAAACTCAATTACAAAATCTGGACAGATAGGCGCAAAAGACGCTTTTTGCTGGTTACTCAGAGCATTCCATCGCTCTAGCCTAATCCAAGAGGCATCAGGAGAGTGGGTCGCTCCATTGGGCAGGGTAAAGCCTGTGTTAGAGTCAAACCCTAAACCTGTGCCGTCTCGCTCCGTCCAAATGCCAAGCTGCACAGCCAGGTTAAAGTTGCGGTTGCCTGTGTCTGAAAAGGCAGGGGGCATAATAATCACCTCTCCGTCAGCAGTACGCTCAATTCGCAGATCGCGGTTTGCTTGGCAGAATTCATAGAACTGCTCGTGAGTCATGGGGGCGATCGCTGGAAGGTTGACCGTCAACGGAGTGTGTTCAGTGTGAATCAATAGCGTTGTCATAGAGTAACTCTGCTTTGTGCCCGTTATCTTCAGACCACCTCAATTCTAAAGCGGTTTGTTGGAGAGTAAGGGAGCGATCGCATTGTGAGGAATGGTACCCCTAGTTATGACGCAGGCTTCCCCGTTGACATATTCGTACTTGTTCTCCTGCTGCATTTACCAATCCAAGTATGCGGCTGGAGTCATGTAATGTTTATCCAATGAAGCAATCATGGGAGTTATCCTGATTTTGCTCATTACTTTGAGGGGCGATCGCACCTTCTATTTTCACTTAAGCTTTTTGCTTGTTCAAAGTTGGCGACTATGTAAGGGGCGATCGCTAAATTGAAGAAGGGGTGTTTAACTCAACTTGACATTCCGCTGGCAAATTTTTCGCTGACTCTAAACCAATAGTACTGTCCCAATTGGTTTCTTCACATTGAGCATTTTCTAGATTTGCACCACTAAGATTAGCTTTTTTCAAGGAAGCGTATCTTAGATTAGCACCAACTAAATGGGCGTTACTCAAATCGGAATTGCTTAGATCAGCCCCTTCTAAATTAGCGTTCCATAAGAAAGCTTCTGATAAATTAGCTCCCATAAGTTGAGCATTAGCAAGATTAGCATTACTAAGGATAGCTTCACTCAAATCAGTGTCAATAAGCTGAGCATCTCTAAGATCAACATCACTGAGGTCAAACTTATGTAGATCAAGACCACTGAGATTAGCACCACTCAAGTTAGCACCAATGAAATCAGTGTCGTTTAACGTCGCATTCCTAAAATCGACATTACTCAAATCATACTCAGTTAAATCAAGTTCACTTAAGTTAGCGCCACTAACATTAGCACCGCTGAGGTTAATTCCACTCAAATCAAACTTGCTAAAGTCAAGGCCGCTGAGATTAGCATCACAGAGGTTAACGCCAGTAAAATCTTTTCCATCAAGAACAGCGTTTCTGAGATCCACTTTACTAAGATCAGATCCATTGAGATTAACTCCACCGAGGTTAGCATCCTTAGAATAGCCCCAATGAGATTAGTTTCACTCAAGTCAAGACCACTCAGATTGACTCTACTCAAATCAGCACCACTTAGATTAGTTCCCTTCAAATCGAAGTTACGGAGGTCAAGACCACTGAGATTAGCACCACTTAAATCTAGATCGCTCAGATCTAGTCCAGCAAGATTAGCATCACTAAGTTTGATACCCTGAAGTTTAGTAATTTCTTTTGGGTCTAAGTCAAATTTCTTGCAGAGAACTGCTCCACGAAGATCCGCTCCACGAAGATCTGCTTCACGAAGATCGACTCCACAAAGGTTAGCACCTCGGAGATCCGCACGACTTAAATCTGCTCTACTAAGATCAGAGTAACTCAAGTCAGCGCCACTTAAATTCACTGCGTGAAGCTTTGCATCAGTAAGATTAACTCCAGAAAGAAAGATTCCTACGCTCTCTACAAATTTTCGAGTAATAGATTCGTTAGAAGAGCCTTTGTAAAGCCAATAACTGTATCCAACAATACGAAGAAGTCTTTCAAGATCTAGCTTTTCCAACTTTTCAGCAGTTTGAAATTCTTTGCAGGGATTAAAGTATAGTTCTTCTGGCGGTTTATTTTGATCTCGAGCGTGGCGATGCAACTCGAAAAGCAAAACCATAACATTTAAGCCTGCATAGATATCAACTTGTCGTAATCCAGATTGAATCTTCGCTTTCTGCAATTCCAACACTTTACTTCGGGGTGGTTTTCCTTCTGTACATTGATCTAAATAAAGTCCTTCGCACCAATTTGAATAAAACTGGTATAACTGCTTAAATAAACTGTTAATATTAAAATCTTTGTCCTGATCTAAGAGTGCAATCAAATAATTAACAATTTCACGACTAAGATTTCCATATCCTAGAAGATCATAAATATCTTCAGCAATCTGGCTAGCTTCTATTTCATATTGCTCTCCATCCTTTATAAACCAATTTTCAAAACTCTTTTTCAGCCTCTCGGCAAATAGAAATTCTCCAAAGCTCTTATGAGTAAACTCAACCGAACCTTTTTTATTTGTATTTTCTTCTGTTAGCTTTAGATAAAAGGTTGTAAGTAGATTATTAAGAGACGATTTTTCAAACTGTTCAGTTCTATTTTCCAATGACCGGATTAAATCTATAATCGGACTGTTTGTATTTGTAAGTCGATTTTCCAACATTGCAATTTTTGCAATTCCTATGCCGGATTGAGTAGTGCATAGAGCTATCTCTTGCATCAAACCTCTCAAATAATTGATATCTAACCCTATCTTCTTGGAAACTTGCTTGTCTCGTTGCCTTTCTAGTACCCAATCTACACATGTTTTGTATATAATCACCTTTGCCTGCATTCCTTTTGCTATATTGAGCTTCTCATTGCTGATGTACTCCTCTCGGTGTAATCTAGCAAGTAAATAAAGCAAGAGAGGTTCTCGTGACAACCGCGTTTCAATATCTTCTGGGCAGTTTTTGATAAATTCTCGGAAATTCTTAGTTTCTTTTTCACCAAATATACGCTCCCATTTTTGCATCCAGCTTTCATAAAGAGAATCATTCATTGGCTCAATTTCAGCACGATGCAATTCTTCAATTTGATCGACGTAATTGTCTACTCCCTCTATTGATAGAGGTCTCCCTGTAATGAGACACTGGTGGTGATCTCTACTACTCTGCTGAAAATCTAAGACTTGCTCTAATAATTCTCTTGCACACTCATAATTCTTTAGAAGCAATTCATCAAATCCATCTAGCAAGAAAAGAAAGCGAGTATTTTTGTCCGTCAACCAAGCTGAATCATTTTGAGTAAAACTACATCCTTGTAGGTAAATTTCCAAAGTTTTTGTAAAATTATCTCCACATCTCAAAATTTTTTCGAGTGGGATAAAAATTGGTATAAACGCTGGATATATTTCCTCTTTCACTGAATGAGCAAACATTTTGCAGAATGCAGATTTACCTCGTCCAGCTTCTCCCTGAATAAAAATAACTTTTCTAGTTTTCTGTTGGGACTCCAAAATGTCTTTAACCCAATCATGAATATCTTTTGGCTTAGCATCTTCGTCAATCTTGCCGTCTGGAGTCAGTAGCTTAACCTGAAGCTGTACATAAAGATCCTTAAGAATAATACCCGGATTATCCTCATCAAAAACTTTCTTATCAGGTAAACAATTGATTATCTCTTCTAAATAATCATCAATGCTGTCATATTTATTCTGTACTTGTTGTCCACCAGTACTAAGAAAAACTGAAAGTGATTTAAGCTGCTCACCTGCCTCTACAACAACTTGATGGATGTGTCGATAAGTCCCCCAGGCAACTTTCTGAACTAAACGCTGAGTTAGAGAATTCTCTAACTTAGCTTCAGTCAGTTGTTCTTCTAAAGCTTTATTAAGTTGATTGCAGAGGTTAGTACTTTGAAAGTTTAAGGTCTTGATTGTATTCCGCTCATTGTTGCTCAACTTCGTTGCATCTAGCTTCCCAAGTTGTATTTCAATTAAGTTCTTTAGCTCAATCTGATTCAGCTTCTTTATAATAGATTCTTCGTGTAGAAAACTCAGAACTCTTTCTAAACTTTGGAGATAAGCCAACTGAAAAGCAATAATGATCGACTCTTCAAGTGTTATCTCTTTTTTATTTATTTCTGAATAAATCCTCAGCAGTCCAATTCCCAAAGATACAATCGGTAGACTTGATACTGCCAACTGTGTAATAGGAGACTCTAAAGCTTTTAAGAATGGCTCAACATCTTTTGCTAAGGATTGAAGTTGAGTGATTTTTGGAGCTTGCTCTTTGAAAGCCTGACTGAATTCTGTGGTTGCTGTAATTGCATCGATCCCCTTTTCTGCAACTTCTCCCCAAGGAATCTCTTGAATATCAGTATTAAGGAATTTCCAAAAGCCCCTTAATGCTTGTGCAACCATTTTTCTTCTATCCTAAAAAATGTGTAAAGTTGAATGTATGCTTAATTTATTCAATAAATTTTACTTTTTTGGGTACATTATCATCTCGCATTTGCGTTACCTGAACATTCACCATTTGTCCTACAGTCAGAGAGTCTGCTTTTTTCGGTTCCTTCACAGTTAATTTGACGGTATCTAGAATCAGGTAGGTCACGTCTTTACCCTTGATGGCAGTAATTTGGGCTTCTAAAATTTGACCTACCTCAATAGTTTGAGCTTTAACGGCTGCTTTTATCTCTCGCTGTCTTTCTGATTCGGCTGTGGAGATCGTAGCCTTAGAGGAAGAACTTTCTGTCTGTTCTCCAATGGGGCTGACCTTGTAATAGCGCACTAATCGAGATGACCAACTCAAGACATGCAGTAAGGTTTGAGCATTGTAGCTATGTGTTTTGAGTGGGCTACAGGCTGTTTCAATGCTGCGGTAGTAGTCCAGTGTTCTAGCACTATGGGAAACTTGTCTTCCGTGACTGACAAGGGTTTTCAAATATTTGAAGAACCGATCGCCTGCATCAGATTCATTCAGAATACTGCGGAGATAGGCGATCGCCTTCCCCAACTCATTTACATCTGTGCCGTCTTTGACCAATGACTGGGCAATCGCATGAGCAATTTCCCAGTGCTTCTCTGTCATTTCAGCTAGTGATACTTCAGTTAAATTGCTCATAATTCGGTTCCTTGAGCGATCGCCTCTAAAATCTCTGGATCAGCCCGCTGAATTTCAACTAAATCAACCTCAAAGTCGCTTAGAGATAACAGACGGGCTATTGCTTTGAAGTAGGCGTTTTCTGGCAACTCCCAAACTGCCAAATCGAGATCAGAGGTTTCGTGAAAGTGGTCATTGAGCAACGAGCCAAACAGAACAACGTGAGACGCACCAAACTCAGTCTTAAGAATCTGTGCTGCTGTTTTAGCCACTTCAAACCCATGCCGTCTACGTTGCTCCAACGCGGCTAGTCGTTGCTGCCGCCGCGCTCTTGCTATGAGAATGTATTGCTGCATTTGGTCTGATGGCACTTTGAACATATTCAGTCTCTCAGTTATGCCTTACGCCTCAAATACTTGATTGATAGTTTGCATTATCAGTAATATGCCCTCAGCATCGACCACCTTGATCCTATCGCTGAATTCATTAATACATTCCCTCTGGCGGTTCGCGCTCGGTTGGATACCGCAAGATTTGAGCCAGTTGTTCTAATTGCGGTTGTTCAATCAGTTGTTTATGAGCTGCTTCTACCATGCGCTGCATAAATTGCTGTAGTGGCTGTCCAGACAGTTGATTGGGTTCAGAAGTATAGTTGGTGTAGCGATCGCGCAAATCACTAACCTGCTCAATTGCCTCTACTGCAACAGTCATTGTTCCCATCCCGATTGGTTTACCACCTCCAACTTTGAGTGCAAATGGGTATTCGGGATCTTGCCCCAACGCGATAAGTAATGTACCCAGTTCAGCAGAAGACAGATTCATAAAGTGAATTTTGGTCGAGAAGGTGTAGGTTCTCCCTGCTGCTTGAATAGGAACTCCTCGATTTTCTCCTGGCTCGATCACCGAATTGGTGTGATAGTAAAATTTGCGTCCAGCAACAAATCCTCTGTTGTAATAGGCATCGCGATCGGATCTGGGGGAATAAAGAGATGGCATAAACCCAGTGACCGCTTCAATGGTTTCACATTGGGCATCACTGAATTCAACTAATCCTTGCCAATCCAATGCACCAAAAACTCGGCTTGCGGGGCACAAATTTTCTTTGTTTCTGCAAGGCAATCGTTCAGATGGAGTTTTCTGGCGATGTCTGGGTGAAATGACTGCCAGAGTGCTATTCGTGATTGCTTCATACACTGAACGAATGCAGCCCTTAAGCGAACTGCCTTGAATCATCAACTTTTTCTCATTGTCCTGCACCATTGTTTTGATGAGAGGGGTAGGACTACCCACATCGCTTCCTAATGCAATCACGCCTGTTGAAATATGCAAAGCAGTCTGTACTTCAAGCTTTAAAGTCAGAGTACCGTGCTGGCGATCGCGCAAATACTGATGGTGTCCACTGGGTGGCTTGAGAAAAGGACGATTCCGGGGAAATGGAATTAACTCATAAGGTTTAGGAGATATATCCTCAGACTCACTAGATCTTGGGGAATTGTAGGGCGATCGCGTCATTTAGCCTCCTTTGCTACCAGCGAAACGAAGTGAACTGTCGATGTTATTTGGTCAATAAAATAACGCTGACCAACCTTGACTTCATTGTGGGTGATTCCTTTAGGAAGTCGTGTCTCAGTTGAGGGATAAATATGAGCATCTCGATCCTGAGTCATCCAATCTCCTGCGACAGACTTAAAACTTGTTTTCAATTGATGGAAGTCCTGAGCATCACTTCGACTCAAAAGCAGAACGTCAAACTTTTGTCCTTGAGGCTTCCAACGCAGTTCACGATCGCCCGTAAACATTTGTCCCTCAAGGCAGTCTAAGGTTTTAGGCATTCCTTTGTGAAACCCGCTAACCCGATGTGCCCATCGCACAAAATGCCATCCTTTATCTCCCATCTGTTCTTTTAGAAGAGTTTCTAGCTCTGCTTGAGAGCAGGTGCCTGTTGCGACAAATCCTGGCTTCATGCTGCCACCCCCAGCACTACTTTGCTCCAAGATTTCACAGCCCGCTCAAACAAATCTGTAACGGTTCCTTCTGCCCAAGTTAACTGCACCCCAAACCCCAATGTCATCGCTTCAGCCGCTACAGGAGTATCTTGTTGATCGTTGGCAGAAAAGCCGTATGTGTTAGCGTCTTCTTCGCTCAAAAATTCTCCTGCACCTAACAACATCGTGTTATTCCAGGGCTGCTTAGCGCTACCTAATTGCTTGATTTTTGTTACAGAGTTTTCTTCAACTAACACACACCCTGGATACTGCACGATCGCCTGTTTGAGGGTGACTGCAACTTGTCCCATCCCACGAGATTTAGCAAAACCGATACCAAACCAGCCATCGTTTAGGTCGCGTAACACTAAACCAATCAAACCCAACTGCGCCAGCGTAAAATTTTTAAGATGAATCTTTGTTTTGAATGCTCCAGCCGTACAAACTTGATAGTTAAATGGTCCGACCGCAACAGAACCAAAGACGCGATCGATCGCCACTCCATTGCGTTCTTCAACCTTTAGTTGGGTGCGGTCGATTGGGTAAGCATCTTCAATTCGTAAGCGGCTAGCAATCTCTACATTGCCAAATAGCTGATCTGTAAATGATGACTCTTTATAAATCCGGTGTGATAGTAACGTTTTCTTTTTATCTTTTGGATCTTTTAAGTAATCATAGTTATCGTTCAACGGATCATTTGCCCAAAGAACGCCTGATTCGTTAGGTTTGCTATCACGTCCTACTGTCCGGACAATACGTTCTGCATGGGCGCGAATAGCTCCTTTCAGTGAACTTCCTGGAAGATAGAGCGATCGCCCTCCTTCATGGTAAGTTTCTACAAATTCCATATCAGGCTTAGTAGGATCAGCACCTTCTTTCCCAGATTTAATGAGAATCGGTCCATCAGGAATAAGAGACAGTTCAATGGTGCAGTGGTTAACGAATCGTTTGTGCATAGCTATTGATTGTCCAGTGGTTCAGTGGCTTCAAATTTGCTGCGCTGAGCATACAAACGTTGAATACGAGTTTGAATATCGGTTGCCGTATTTTGGAGTTCTTGTAAATCGGTGGAAATTACGTGATTGGCAAGAACTTTGAAAAGTTCAGAAAGATCAACAGAATAATTCAAGAGTAGTTGAGTAATATCATTCTCGTAGATAGTAACTTTGTTAAATTGTCCTTGTCGATAAAGAGAAGGGAGAGCAAAGAATTTCAGCAACAGCAAGCCTTCTACTGTGGCACAAGAAACTACTTGGTTGCCAAACTGACGTTGAGCAGTGTAGCGATCGCGCACAAGCTTAAACAAGGTATTTGTGGTTAGTAGGAGGTCGATCTGGAGTGTATCAAAGCTACCGCGAACAAAGTCTCGATTCTCCTCTAAAATTGAGATTTCAGGGATAGCTTCTAGATCATTTCTTGCCAAAATAAAATCAATGTCCTGGGTATTGCGACCTTCGATATAGCTCAGCAGTGCAACACCACCAACTAGCAAGTAATCGATCTGCCGCTCATCTAAAAGATTAAACAATTGGCTGACAGTTCCAGGTAGATGATTCACATCCGGCGATTCATTGCTCCAGTTTTTCATATCAAAGAGTATTCCATTGTGAATAATTTCACCGATTGAACTAGTCATCTTTCGCCTCCTGAATTTGATACAGATACTATACGCAACTAAGCTTTAAATTCTAAGCAACAATCAGTTGCTCAAGCTGTACTTCGCACTGTTGAAAAATGTAATTTACAGCAGCAAACAGTGAATTAAGCTCCTGAATAGTGTAGAAAGTTTCATTTCGGGTAAAAATGGTCTCCTCTAGTTTGCCAAACTGCCAAATTGCGCCATTTGAGACAATCCCAAAAATCGTGATTTCAGAGGACTCATTGAGCCGTTGTGCAGCAACCATCTCAGCCAGGCATTGCCCCCATCCAGCATCAAAATTATCTTGTTTTGCTTCTACCAGCAAAAAGTAAGGTTGATCAAAAACAACTTTACCCAGGGGCGATCGCCTTGCCAAAATATATTCTGGAAACCCAGACAATTTAGCATCACAATTGAGAAATTGCTGACTCCACAACAAAAAATGGCTGCGATATTGTTTCCAGACTTCTTTTAATACTGGATAAATTAAATTTTCACAGATGGCAGATTCAGAGTTATCAACAACTCCTTCTTCCATCATGAGCTTTAAATCATTACGAAAGTAATCAGAGATTTTGAATTCCACTTCAGTGATAAAGTCAGCTTCAACATAAGTGATTTGAAACTCTTTGACGGTTTCACCAAGTCTCTTATAGCTGCTGAATGACATAGACTGACTCCTGACTTAAGCGTTGCTATATCTTGATCCTAATTGTACTTTGAACACAGTAGATGGCTTTGTAGATTTCAGAGCTATCTTCTATCAGGTTAAACGACTGCTTTAGCTTGAGCAGTTGCTTCGTTTAAATAGTCAATTAGTTCATGAATCCATCTGTCTGTGTGTAGAGAAGCATCTTCGTAGGCACTCTTGTCTCCAGCCACTAATTTCTGCAAGTATTCAATGAGGCGACTTGAATCGTTTCTAGTGTCAAACCAACGCATCTCTTGAACATCAAGTTTTACAACTCCTAAACCTCGCGATCGCCCCCCACCCAGCGGAATCTGCTCCGTTTCAAACTGGTGAAGCCCAATCATTAACAACCCCAATTCCCAATCTTCTGCATTTTCAACAATAGCTTTGAATTCAAAAGGTGTGCCTGCTGGTACGACCTGAAAGTCATACAGCTTTCCATCCGCAGCCGTTTCGGTGTCTCGATCAATGGAAACACCATCCCGCTCCTGGTATTGCCCAAACCAGTTATTTTCGGGTTGATAAATGGTAAGGTCACGCACCTGAAATTTGCTAGACAACCAGGGAGAGCCAAACAAATGAGAAATCAGATCCGTATTTTGAATAATGAACTGGTGCAATTGGTTTTCTTTTGGTTTAGCGTCTAACGTAGCGATACTTTTTTTGAAGTCAGTCATCACTTTGGGAGGGATCGACCATTCCTCCTCATTGGCTGGATTTGCAGCTAAACTTTCATCAATTCCTCGTAAGAAGCTTTCCAGGCGCGATCGCAATGCTCCTTTAAAGCTAGACCCAGGAATAAGAGGACGACCCAATGCATCTTTGACGACGGGCAGATCTGAGCCGATGGGTTCGAGCGATCGCCCCTGGCT
>JAAUTN010000260.1 GCA_012031415.1 Leptolyngbyaceae cyanobacterium SM1_4_3
GTTATTCAGCCAGTTTCTGACATTCCGCCCGCTTTGGGACTGGAATGTCCTTTTTTATCCACTGCACTCCATTAGGAGAAGAACTTCGCACTGTCCAGTTTAGGAACCAGCAGAGTATTAAAAATCTCAGGATATGTTTTCCCTAAAGAACGTCTTAACCAAACGTAGAAAAAATCAGACAAATCTGCATAAGGAACCGAATCATAATAGGGAGGATCGGTTGAAACTATTGGATCTTCTAGACCACCTTTTAGTTCAGTAGCATCAATTTGAGAACAATACCCTTGTGAAGATACAGGTAATCCCCTATCGATTGTCTCCAGTATGCCTCGCAAACTAACTGCAAAATCTCCAGCAGCAAGTGCTATTGGATTAACTTCAGCAAAGTCCCAAACCATTGAAAGAGCTTGCCTAGCAAAAGTAGCCTTAGCTTGGTCTCGGCTTTGACTCCAAACAACAAGCGAACTATTGTAATCAGTTAGCTTACTTACTCCGAGTGCAAGATAAGTTGTCACTGCATCAGCATATTCTGGGGCAGCGTTATCAAGTAGCATTTTTTCTTTGGCTTGGACAACCAAATTACTGAAAGTATCTAAAGTAACAAGCTGGCGTGATGTGAATAGATCAGCATGTCTTACCATTCCATAAACAGTAGGTGTCACATGACGAGAATTTGGGACAAGCTCAGTTGTTGGCTCCCACGCAGGGTGTGTATCTGCTAAAACTTTTTCATGATCCTCAACAGGCGAGAGATAAATACGCCCACTTTTACTCTCTGCAACAATTCCTATTAACTTTGTGCCTATCCGCTCTGCTTTCCCCTCACCCCGCACATAATCAAGTGGCGTAGGAGTGTTACAAGCAAGACAAGTAGCACCTTTGCGACTTACAGTTCCTTCAGAAACTTTACTTTTTCCTGGTTTCACTTCAAATTGAATGACTGGAACACCTTGAGATCGGTCAATTTGAAAGTCTACCCAAGTCTCTTTATCTTTTTTCGTTGATAAGGAAAAGGAACGCATTAATGGCATTTCACACCCACAAGCCGGGTTGGACACTTCACTGTTCGCGCCCATAACCAAGCAATTACTGTTGCCTTACCACCTCCCTTCTCTGGCGGTAATTTTACTTTCGGGTACAGATGCCCAATTCGCTTCTCTGCCTCGTCCCTCATCCATTTTCCGTAATAGCGCACATCCTCCGCCAACCCCCTGCGCCCCTTTCCACTGACTCACCTTCAGCTTTTGCTGTGCCTCTGGATTCACAGGCGGCATATCCTTAAACTTCGGCGGAATCTCAATCAACGCCTTATTGATCAGTACTGCAACCGGGTTCAAATCACTGGCATGAGCTTCTAGTCCTAACCGCTGTGCCTCAAGGGGAATCGAACCTCCCCCAGCAAACGGGTCATACACCGGAGGTGCATTTTCAGCCAAATAACGCCGTACCGCTTGTGGCTCTGTTGGGGGTTCATCTCCCCGATTCCAGGCAATGCTGCGAGCAATCTCTCGCTGTGCCGCAATCAACACCCCCGAATTCGGGTTATTAATGTCATCCCAGGACACCAAACCCCGCACCACCTGTTTCGTCTTACCCTTCTCCTCAACAGTGACAATCTGCCCCAGAATGTCAAACAGCCTCTGCCGCTCTGAATTCTGCGCTTCCTCAGTCGGGAACTTATCAGGATGGCTTGATGGATCATCCACTAACGACGCAAACAACACCGCCCGACAAGCCGCCAACGGTCGCCGCGCCCACCAGAGATGCAACGTGCTGGGATGTCCGTGCCGAATCGACTTCTCCCGCGCCGATTCCATGTTGATCGCTTCTAGCGGTAGGGCAACTTCAATTAGCTTTTTGCGGTAAGTCATAGGTTGAAACACAAAGACACGAAGGGCACAAAGGAAAAAAGAAAAGAGCTTTAAGGAACCAACATTACTTAGTGTTCTTAGTGCCTTTGTGGTTTTATCCGGCACGAAGGACACAAAGAATTAACCGTTAACGAGGCGTTTGATGCCGTGTTTGAGAATTGGGACGTTGAAGTTAATCAGGAGTCCGAGCCATAAATTCCTCAAACGTAGATAGGTCAGGAGTTGGGCATCGTGGATGGGGAGTAAGGCTTCAACCGCTTTTAGTTCAACAATTACAAGATCTTCAACCAGCACATCTAATCGATAGCCGCACTCTAGAGCCATCCCCTTGTAACTCACAGGTTGAGGAACCTGGCTTTCTACTGCCAAACCAGCCTGTTTTAACTCATATTTCAAACAAGTTTCGTAAGCTGACTCCAGCAGCCCCGGTCCCAACTCTCGATGAACTGCGATCGCCGCCCCAATAATTCGTTGAGAAATCTCATTCGCCCGCTCTTTGTGCCCTCCGTGCCTTTGTGTTTCCCTCATCCTGGCTCCCTCCCCTGTCCCCATAACTCCTTCCAGTTATAGTTCACGCTGTCTGCCTTAAAGTCTGGCTCCTTCTGGAACGGGTTGACTACATACCGCACCACACAACCGTTATCCCCAGCGTTGTAACTCCCCTTCGGAGTCGAAACCTTAAACGCATCCCCTTCAGGAAAATCTGCCGATGGCACCTGCACCAACGCCAGCACAAAGTTCTCTGGCTTATTCAATGCCGTCAAAATTTCGTTTTTGGTGACAGTAACCGTCTCTGCTCCCTTGATCCGCCCCTTCACCTCAATGAACCGGACTCGGCTCGGCTGATCCGCCGTCCCCGGCACACGAGATTCGATGTCATAGCCGCACTTCTCTCGGCTCACATCTCGCGGTTCATACCCCAACGTCTGCTCTGCTGCTATCACCGCCTGCATTGCCAGCATTTCAACCCGCTTCGTTTCCCTGGCAAACATTTCCGCTTCTGACTGCCGTTTTCCCTGCACCCGCTGCAAAAATCCGATCGGGATGACCAACGCCCCACCCACCACGACTGGAGGCAGGGGAGACAACTTCCGTTCCTGCTCCAATTCCGTCAACCGTCGCTGAAGGCGAGACTCTAGTTCATCGGCTCTGGCTCTGGCTTTTGCCGAGTTAATCTTGGCGTTGGTCTTACCCGTCGCTTCCTGCTGCTTCAACTGCTCCGCCTGCTGATCCCAGTAATAGATCTCCTTCGTCAACCGCTCCTTGACTGCCTTCATCGTCTTGGCAACCAGATCCTCCTTGCGCTGCTTCACCTCCCGCAAATGCTCCGGCATCAGGTGGGCAATCGCATATTTGGTTGCCTGGGTTTCTAGGGTGGAACCACAGAGGCACAGAGGGCACAAAGCATTTTGGGCTTCTAGCGATGCTCTTTCATCATCAGTTAGCGGACGATAATTCAGGTAAGGCGCATACCCTGCATTACTCACCTCTCTGTGTTCTTCGTGCCTTTGTGGTTCCCAAATCTCCACATACTGCATCCGCCGCGACACCACCCGGCGCTTGCCGCTACTGTCGGTACTGGCATCCTGAATCGAATGCTCCAGGTAAACCAACGCCCGAACCTGCTCACCAAAGTCGTTCTCATCCACCAGCACCGCTCCCTGCTTGAGCAAATCTCGATGCCGATCCAGCGTAATTTCTGTAACCGCTTCCAGCAGGGGATGCCCCGGACAGATAAAAGCAGCCGGTGGCTTGCCAGGAACATTAATCAGCCCCTTCTCAAAACAAATCCGCTCATAGCTCCGCAGAATCGGTTCCCTCACTCCGATTTGCCGATCCTGACTGCGAATAATCGCCGGGACGTGGGTAATCTCATACCGCTTAGGTTCTCGCTGCTTAGCAGTCCCACCCAGATTTGAAAACGCCTCCAGGAAGAATGCCGCAATAAAGTGGGGCTGGAGCCGTCGCGCCTCTGCCCGATCCATATCTTCTCGAATCTGCTGTACTCTGGAGGCATCCATCGTGTCTCGCGCCAGTGCCCGTTCTTCGAGCAGTTCGCGCAACCGTTGCTGATCCAGACGGTCTGACACCACCTGATTCAACTTTGCTCGGATGTCAGGGCGATCGCCATAGCGAATCGCTTCAATCAGGAGGTCGCGGAGATCTTTCCCGGCGATCGCCTTGCCCAACACATCAAAGACTTTGCCGCCCAGTGCCTTTTGCTCTAAATCCAGCTTCCGCAGCAGCGTCAGGTACACCTCACCCTCACGGGTTTCCTCTGCCACCAGGTTCCAGAGATGACACACCTCCGTCTGCCCAATCCGGTGAATCCGCCCAAACCGTTGCTCTAGACGATTGGGGTTCCAGGGCAGGTCATAGTTCACCATCAGATGCGCCCGTTGCAAGTTGATGCCTTCCCCAGCGGCATCAGTTGCCAGCAGCACCTGAACCGTTACATCTTGCTTGAAGGATTCCTCTGCCTTTTTGCGCTGCTCACGTCCCATGCCGCCGTGAATCATCACAACTGCTTCAGAGCGACCAATTAAAGTACGGATGCGATCAGCAAGGTAGTTGAGTGTGTCGCGGTGTTCAGTAAAGAGAACCAGCTTGCGACGATGCCCGTGCGCGTCAAACAACTCCGCCTCGTTTTGCAAGAGATTAGAGAGTTCTTCCCACTTCTTATCCTTACCGCTGCGCTTGACCTTCAGCGCCAACTGCTCAATCTGGTTTAGTTGCTCAATTTCAGCTTGCAGTTCAGCCACCGTCCGCGCCGCCGTCGCCTGGTCCACCACTTCCTCTTCAGTCGCTTCTTGCTCCTCCACTGTCAAATCTTCAAATTCCTCGTCATCAAAAGAACCACTAAGACACAAAGCCCACAAAGTTTCTTCGTGTTCTTCGTGCCTCTGTGGTTTCTCCTTCTCCTCCTGGAGCCGTTTCTGCAACCGTTTCCGACGACGTGGATCGACTGATAGATGGCTTCTGGAGAAGAAGCCAACCGCCGTTGCAGAATGGTCAACGCAAAACCAACCGTCCCCTTGCGCCCATTGTTTTCCAGCGCGTCCGCTCGGTTGAACTCTTCCCGCACGTATTCCGTAACCTTGTGGTAAAGCTGCTGCTCCAGGTCTGACAGGCGGTAGCCAACCGTATACGCCTTGCGTTCTGGAAAAAGAGGCTTGCCATCAAACTTGAGCAAGTCTTCTTTCACCAATCGTCGCATCAAGTCTGAAGTATCGGTTGTATTAGTTCCACCTCGGAACCTACCCTCAAAGCGATCGCTATCCAGCAATGCCATAAAGAGTTGAAAGTCTTCTTCCTTCCCGTTATGGGGTGTTGCGGTCATCAATAGAAGATGGCGAGTTACATCCCCCAGCAGCTTACCCAGCTTGTACCGCTTCGTTTCCTTAACTTCACCCCCAAAAAACGAGGCTGACATCTTATGCGCCTCGTCGCAGATCACCAAGTCCCAATCCGTCTGTGCCAGCTTTGCCTGCAAGTCGTCATTACGACTCAGCTTATCCAGACGCACGATCAGCAAAGGGATTTCAGTAAAGGCATTGCCTGTACGGGCGGCTTCAATGCGATCGTTCGTCAAAATCTCAAACGGCAGATGGAATTTCTGAAATAGCTCATCCTGCCATTGAGCCGCCAAACTACCAGGCAGACTACCAGGCAACGGTGTAAATCCCCTCGGATCAGCAACTCCCGCATCAACAACCCCGCCATGATCGTCTTTCCGGCTCCAGGGTCGTCTGCCAACAAAAATCGTAGAGGTTGCCGGGGAATCATCTCCCCATAAACTGCCGTAATCTGGTGAGGCAGTGGTTCCACTAGCGATGTGTGAACTGCCAGCAGTGGATCAAAGAGGTGAGCCAGCCGAATCCGGTGAGCTTCCGATACCAACCGCAGCATGGCTCCATCGCCATCAAAGCTCCAGGGCTGCCCGGTAGTGACAATCTCTAAGTCGGGTTCGCGATCGCGTAAAACCAGTTCGTTGCCTAGATTGCCACTGGCATCCTTATAGACCAGTTCGATCACATCATCGCTGTGCTGGGTCACATCCACGATGACGACATGATGATTCGGCAGAATCCCTTTGACCGTCGTGCCGCGAACCAAGTCCTCAAGTCGAACCATACGACGGCGCTCCTGGAGATAGGGGATCAGATCTATACCGTTCTAACAAAGCTTTGCCTGTGTCTCCAAACTCTTGAGCTAACTGCTGTAGCTGCCTAAACGCCAGAGAGGAAGGTTGCATCCTCCCGTTCTCCCATCGACTCACAGTCTCATAAGACACCCCAACCCGCAGCCCAAATTGCTCCTGCGTCAATCCAGTCAGTTGACGCAGATCTCGGATGAAGCGACCCGCTTCTGGCTGCTTGAGTGAGTAGGGCTTTTGCAAGGGATTTGAGCAGGATATGACGTACATCATATTTATGTTTCCCCTCAAACAAGGGGAAAACCATGATGTATACGTAATTTCTTTAGGAAACTACAAGCTTTCCCATTAAAGGCAAAGATGCTCCAAAGAGTTCTTACCTAACCTTTAGATAATCCAGCCCGACATAGCATTAGGGTAGATGTAATGAAGATCTGGCGCTAGCGAGGGCATAAAATAAATTCGGCACGACGATTAGAACTATTGAACCCTTGTGCGAAATATACGGTAAAGCTTCTGGATGTAACGCATAGGATCGTGTCCATGCCGCTTCATATCGAGCATATTGCAAAGGTCTATATCCGAAAGCGTTAAAATAATCTTCCTTGGATTTGAGTCATTGTATACAGAGAAGGCTTTTCTTTCTTGTGCTTCCTCTAGAGGATTTCTAGTCACGATAAAACCTAAGTAGCCAAGTCGATCGCCTAAATAGGTTGCAACCTGATTCAGGTAAAAATTATTAATACCCTTGGTATTCTTAACCTCAAACATGAGAAAAATAGACGAGTGTTCAGAGCGAATATACGACCAGAACGACTGATCAGAATCATTAGTGAAGATGATGTCACGTCGCTCTGTACCATCTACTGTTTCTACTTCTATCTCTCCGTCAATAAGTTCTGGATTAAATAGAAAATTTAGAATTTCGAGAACTATTCGTTGATACTTCCCAGCATCTTCACGACCAGGCTTTGTTTGACTTAGCTTCGCTTTAAGTGCGTCTACCTCAACAGTTATCTTGCTTGCATCAATATAATCAAAACTTGGCTGCGCTAGTTCTGAAGTCTCTTCCTTCGCTGCAATATATCGATCTATTCGATATATCTCTGTACGGGTAAGCGATACTATTTGCTCCTTATCCGCTTTCTTGACTTGAGGTTGAGGAGAACTTTTTTTAGTAAGGCTTCCTTTTACACGTTTCGCTCGCAAATAGGCTGAGAACTCCATGCGAAAAAAGTCTTCGTAGTTAATCCAGGGCAATGCTCGAACAATGCGCCGTGGAACTAGAAGAATGGGAGCATTATCAAGGGGACTTATCGGCAAGTCGCAGTAATCGTCATACCAATTCAATTTGTCAAAGTCAAAAATATGCTCCACTGGCACTCCTGAAACCAGTGGGATATTCCACAAAATACATTGCTTCTGCGTATATTCAACCAAATACTTCTTAAGAAGATTAGCAGCGATATCACTAATACGATCAGGTCCAATACCAACCGATACTAACTGCATTT
Source organism: Leptolyngbyaceae cyanobacterium SM1_4_3 (assembly GCA_012031415.1). Classification (GTDB taxonomy): domain Bacteria; phylum Cyanobacteriota; class Cyanobacteriia; order Elainellales; family Elainellaceae; genus JAAUTN01. The sequence goes on from JAAUTN010000260.1 coordinate 7,542, forward strand.
CTTCAATATGCTTCACACCTCGTTCTTGTAAAGCAGGAGAATCCACTAAAGTCTCAATAATCAACTGAGTCAGAAAAATTCCAACCCCTGCTCCTCTCTTTCCCTTTTTTGTATAACCCAACCCTATCTCTGAAACTTCTGGGAAATCGAGAAGCTTCTGAGCTTCTTCTATCTCACTAGCCCGTACAAACTCAATGCCTTTGTTAAACGCACTCAAAATCAAGCTATGAAGCTTTGAAAGTTCTGGATCTCTACTTTTGAATAGGAGAAATGGGTCTATTCCAATAGGCAAATCCGTACCTACACGAGGAATGACAAAATCTACCTCGAACTGAGAAACTCCTGGTAGCAGTGGATTATTTGCACTAAGCTCCGCATCACTCATTGGCAACTTTAAAGTAGGCAGCAATATTTAAACTATCCAATTTGTCAAAATAAAAATTTGTTTGGGGAATTCCATACATCCACTCCTTAGAAACTTTCAAGTCATAAACGTCCAAATCTTCATCCGTAACGGAGGTATGTCCAGCCAGATAAAGCTGTAATGCCATCTCAATACCTTTAGCATTTCTAAGGTGGGAGTTTAGTTGCTCAACTAATGGCTTGAGCTGTTGGCGAAATCGATCTAACCCCTGCCGAACCTGCCGCATAACAACGACAGCATCCCGATGCTGAGGGTTATCACCTGCGGGTATAAACTCTTGAAGTCTCTGCACATAGGGATCATCTGTCACTAACTCTTTTGTTTCCCTTATCACCTCGTTCATTTGATTAAGAACCAAATCTGTAACTGGCTCTGCTGGCGCTTTTTGCTTAATTTATCTATCTCGTCATAGAGACCAAGTGAAACGCTGTCAAGGAGTTTAAGTTGCCCCTCTTGGTACGTCACTGCCTTTTGCAAACGGGGTTCAATTACAGCAATAACATGACGAATTTGAGCAAGTTGCTCGGTTCGAGTCTGCTTAAGCTTTGTAGCTTCGCTGGTTTGCCCAGAGTTACTCTTTCGTGTAGCCACTTGGTCTCCTTATCCGTTAGTGCAGATCTTCCCTATCAGCATCGATTCCAACCATTGCTTTAGCGCATTTTTACGCCAGATATAGAAATTCTAGTCAATATTTTTCTATATTGCCCCTAAATGTAGGAAATCAGAGGAGAAAGGAAGCTTAGCCGATCCTCCCGTCCCTTAATCGTCACTAGCACCTCGTTAGTGAGCTACTTAAAGCCTTAATACCGAATACGTCAATTCACAATGAAACAACTTGCAATCCAGCCTATTTGGTTTGACTCAAGCCAATTTTGCGCTCCAGCATCCGGGGAGGGGTAAAGTGCGGGGGCGATCGCCTCATACTAGACTATGCCATCGGATTAGATGGTACGTCCGGTTAACTGTACGGAATCTCCGTAAGCCACCACTCCTAAAACTGAGGTTGGATCAAGTGTAGGGTATTGTCGAAAGTTCGCGTTGAACTCACTGCCAGCACAAGTCGTGATCTGTTGGCTGTAATACACTGGTTGTTCGGGTACTGAAGGAACAGGGGCAGGGTTTGGAGAGGTTGCCCTAACTGTGCCCGGTTGCAGGATGGCGTTTGTTTGCACTGGTGGTGACGAGCTTTCACCGTAAGCCAGAGCGGAATTGGAGGGAGATTGTTGGTTGAGTGCCATCTTTCCACCGACGACCAAGGCGATCGCACCAGGTGTAGGGTGGGTAATTGAAATGGTTCTGGTGTTAGTTCCATGTTATTCCATCCTTGAGGTTGAACTAACTCCATGGCACGCTCATTCCATCGACGGAGTTGCATGTATGTTGTATTAAGAAACTTGCATATCAAGAAGCCGAACTGGCTGATTTTCCTCAGTCAATACTGAGAAAACCTGCATCACCCTTAAAAAGCTTATTAAAAGTCGAACTTCGATGTAGGAGGGCTAGCTGCATTCGACTCAAGCTGTTGAAATACAGTAGCCGAAAAATTTTCTATTAGCACTAATAGAGCCTCTCAGAAATCTTATACCGAACAAACCTAAAATGTGGTTCTTAATAATGAAATGTCCCGAACCCGTAGAGAAGGCTGTCCTTCCTGAAGAAGGCGCTCCAATTCTATAAGTACCTCTAGGGGAATTCCAACTGAATAAGCTGCCTCTGAAACGGTCATATTTTCAGCTTGCATCAGTTCCAAAAGGTGCTGAACTTTAGTAACAACAGGATCATCAATCGCTGTGTAGCCTCGCGTGATAGCAATATTCAACCCAGTTTGAATGTTGTCAGGCATTAGGTTGCTAACAACAGAAACTGGTTGTGATCGAGCGATCGCAGGCAAAATTTGAACACCGACATAACGTGGATTGCTGCTGTGAACAATATCAAACGTGTAGAGTCGGTTTTGCCCTGCGGCATCTACTGTTTGCACCATCAGATTTGTCACAGACGCAGTGGTGGCTCCTGGAAAGCGGAGGGGTTCAATCACTCTCAAGAAAACAGTCTTTGCCCGCCCAGTCTCTAACTCAGCATCCGTGCTGTAGACCAGTCTTGAGGCATCTGCTAGCAGAATATAGGTGATTGTCTCATCCGTCTGGCTAAAGCTGATTGGGGTTGCCGTCCAGCGCACTGAACCTTGACACAGCACTGGTGGTCGCTCTGTTGCGATCGACGACCTGATAGGCTGAAGTTTGACGCCTGCAC
>JAAUTN010000261.1 GCA_012031415.1 Leptolyngbyaceae cyanobacterium SM1_4_3
GGGCTAGGGGCTAGGGGCTGGGGGCTAGGGGTGAAAGGGCGTAGAATCTTGTTGCCCTAATATTCTCGTTTTGCACTCGTTGCCAAGCTCCCGCTTGGCAATGAAATGTGGGAAGCTCCCGCTTCCCTGGGGCGATCGCTACGTCTACCTGCCCCGTAATCGGGAAATCTCTGCTGGCAGAGGAAGCCGGAGCTTCCAGTGAACCGTTCCCAAGCTCCAGCTTGGGAACGAGGCTAAGCATTACAAGGCAGAGCCTTATAACGAGGAGGGTTTTCTGCCTCGCAACGAGGATTTTCTCTAGCCCCTAGCCCCCAGCCCCTTACATCTTGGTCATATCTCTGTCACTTTAGCTACAACTGATTCTGGTAGTCTATGATGTTGAACTAAACTGAATTGAATTGCATCGGGTTAGATTAGGGTCGGTGAAATGAAAAACACCCTGGAGTTAAAGTCAGATGATTGAAGTTGAGCATTTGAGCAAGGTCTACGGCTCGACCCCAGCAATCCAGGATGTCACGTTTGCGGTAGAGCCAGGGGAAATTTTGGGATTTCTTGGCCCCAATGGAGCCGGAAAAACCACGACGATGCGGATTCTAACCGGATATTTGCCTGCAACGGGTGGCACGGCCAGGGTGGCTGGGTTTGATGTGCATGAAGACTCGATGGCGGTTCGCAGACGAATTGGCTATCTGCCTGAAACGCCACCGCTTTACCCCGACATGACGGTTGAAGGGTTTCTATATTTTGTGGCGCGGCTGAAGGGCGTGACGGCGGCGATCGCCCCACTCAAGTCCAATCTGCCCTGACTCGCTGCAACCTTCAGGAAAAGCGCCATGTCCTGATTCGCAAGCTGTCTAAAGGTTTTCGGCAGCGGGTGGGAATTGCTCAGGCGATCGTTCACGATCCGCCTGCGATCATCTTGGATGAACCGACAGTTGGGCTTGACCCCCGCCAAATTATTGATGTGCGTAATCTGATCAAAAGTCTGGCGGGAGATCACACGATCATCCTCTCAACTCACATCTTGCCAGAGGTCAGCATGACCTGTAGCCGCGTCGCTATTATCAACAAAGGGCGGGTTGTTGCGACTAATACGCCCGATCAACTGGTGGCACAACTGAGAGGTGGCGCGGGCTATGAGCTAGAGGTGGAAGGCAATTTTGAGGCAGTGCAGCAGCGGCTACAGAGTTTACCTGGAGCGCAGTCTGTAGAGGCGATCGCCGCTGAAATGCTGCCCCCCAACCACTACAAAATTCGCGTCATGGCAACCCCTGAAGCTGACCCAGGGCGAGACGTTGCAGCAGCGATCGTGGGGGCTGGGCTAGGACTGTACGAAATGAAGCGAATTCAGGTCAGCCTGGAAGATGTGTTCCTGGAATTAACCACCGAGGAGAAAACGCCCGACGGAAGCGTAGCAGACTTAGAACTTGCGTCAGACCTGTCTGAAGTGTCAGCCCCACCAGAATCATTAGAAACCGCATCAGAATCATCAGAAAATTCGTCAGAAGGAGAAGCAGCTTAGATGCGCGTCATCTTAGGAAACATTTTGGCGATCTACCGAAAAGAGCTACAGAGCTACTTTGCTTCCCCGTTTGCCTATGTGATTGCGGGGGTCTTCTGGCTGCTCAGCGGCGTGTTTTTTGCGATTCTGCTGTTTAGCCCCTCCGGATTAATTGCTCAGATTGCCCTGCGCGACCAGATGGGCGTGACCGAGCCAGTCGATGTGGCTTACGAATTCCTGAATGCCTACCTGGGAGTGCTGGGTTCGCTCTCCCTGTTTTTGCTGCCGATGCTCTCAATGGGGCTATACGCTGAAGAACGCAAGCGTGGCACCCTGGAACTGCTGGCTACTTCCCCTATCACTAACTGGGCCGTGGCGCTCGGTAAACTGTTAGGAGTTCTCACTTTCTTTATCACGATGGTACTGCCGCTGCTGGTCTATGAGGCGATCGCCCTCAGCGCTGCCGACCCACCCCTACAGCCCACCATCATGCTGCTGGGTCACGCAGGCTTGATTCTATTAGCGGCTGGAGTGCTGTCTTTGGGAATGTTTGTTTCCTCGCTGACCGACAGCACCATCCTGGCTGCGATTCTCACCTTCACGCTGATCTTGTTTTTGTGGATTATTGAAGCGATCGCCGGAGGTCTCAGCGGCTGGGTCGGAGAAGCAGTCGGACACCTTTCCTTACTCAAGCATTACACCGACCTGATTCAAGGCACCATCAACACCAGCGGACTGGTTCTGTTTGCTAGCTACATTCTACTGGGACTCTTCCTGACGGCTCAATCTATCGAAGCCTTCCGCTTCCAGCGATCGTAAGCAGACAATCCACTTAACCCGGATTTCCTCAATTCCGAATTCTGAAATTCCTAATTCCTAAAATTTTTCACCCCTCATGAAAACCGCCATTAAATGGAAGTATCTCAAATATCTATTTTGGCTGGGTCCGGCACTGATCATCATGGGGCTTTCAGCCGGGGTCATCGCTAGAAGTTGGATTCCCCTCCCTTTAGCTTTAATTATTACAGGAGTCGTCATTTCAGGAATCTGGCTATTCTTTGAGGCCAGTTTCTTGAAAGGATTTTTGGGTCGCCGTTCTACTCAGGCTGGAACTAATGCCCTGGCTGCAACGCTAGCGGTTTTAGTGATTTTAGGACTGATCAATTTCCTGGGTGTGCGCTACTCCAAACAAGTTGACCTGACCGAGAATCAGCTATTTACGCTTTCGCCCCAGACGCAGGAGGTGCTGCAAGACCTGGAGCAACCCGTCAAAGTTTGGGTATTTGCAATTACGCCAAACCCGAATGACCGCAGGCTGCTGGAAAACTATCAGCGGCAGAGCAGTCAGTTTAGCTTTGAATATGTTGACCCCAATGCGCGACCAGGACTGGCCCGCGAATTTGGGATGCAGCAGGCGGGTGAGGTTTACCTAGAAAAAGGCGAAAACCGCACATTTCTTCAGCAAATTACCCAGGAACCGCTGTCAGAGCGCCGACTGACTAACGCGATTGGGCAAGCTGCGATCGCCCGTCAGCCCAAAGTTTATTTCCTTCAAGGCCATGGAGAGCGATCGCTAGAGTCGGGGCAAGGCAGCTTTTCTCAGGCGCTGAGCAGGCTAAGTGAGGAAAACTTTGTTGCCGAACCGCTGAATCTGGCTGAAAATCCAGATATTCCTGAAGATACTGCCGTTTTGGTATTAGCCGGACCCCAGCGAGAGCTGCTAGAGTCAGAAGTTGCGGCTCTAGAAACCTATCTTCAGCGTCAGAGTGGACTGCTGCTGCTGCTTGACCCCGACACCGATCCGGGCTTAGGAGAACTGCTGCAAGACTGGGGTATCAGCCTGGACGATCGCCTGATTATTGACCCCAATGGGCAAGCGGCCGGGGTTAATGCAGCTGTTACAATCGTCACCCAATACGGCGTTCACCCGATTACCGAAGAGTTTGGTGACGGCATTTCCTTTTACCCGCTGGCTCGACCCATTGGCGTGAGTGAAGCCCCAGATGTACAGGCCTCACCGCTGCTGCTGACGGGCGATCGCGTCCAGGCACAGCCCATTCCCGAAAGCGGTGAGCTAAATTTCGACCCCAATCTTGCGCCCCAGGGTTCACTGACCCTGGGCGTAGCGCTAAGCCGCCCCGTCACTGAAACCGAAGCTCCTCAAACCGAAGCTCCTCAAACCGAAGCAAGCCCCACACCTGCTGCTGAAAATTCACCTCCAGCGCCAGACGAGCCAGGAGCAATTGAGCCTTCCCCTTCCCCAGAAGCATCACCCGATGAGGCAGCAGATGTAGAAGCACCTGAAACAGAAGATGAGGCAGCGACGACCGAGCCGGATGACGAGAACGCAGGCGCATCGGAGGCAAGGCTAGTTGTAATTGGCAACTCTAGCTTTGCTACAGATGGAATATTTGAGCAGCAGCTAAATGGTGATGTATTTCTCAACTCGGTAAGCTGGTTAAGCCAGCAAGATACTCAGGAGCTTTCCATCCGCCCTAAAGAGGCAACCAACCGTCGCATTCTCATGACTCCCCAGCAGCAAATCATTTCCGCCCTCACCGCCCTGGTGATTTTGCCTGTGCTGGGCTTTGGAACGGCGGTTGTAGTCTGGCTGCGGCGGCGATAAGGAGTAAGCTCAAATGAAATTTAAGCCGACCACTTTGGCACTGATAGCGATCGCCATCCTCTTAGGTGGAGTTGTCTACTTCACCGAAACCCGCAATTCCTCTAGCCCAGAAACGACCGAGGAAGCTGGCGGCAGCATCTTTGAGTTTGAAGAGAGCCAGGTGCAATCCTTTACCGTAGAAACGCCCGCCCAAACCCTGTCGTTCGAGAATGAGGCAGGGCAGTGGCAAGTGCAGCAGCCAGAATCTGCCCCCGCTAGTGATGCGTCTGTTGCCTATTTGCTGAACCTGTTAGCAACCGGGGAAAGCGATCGCACCCTCACTGTCCCCACTGCTGACCTAGCGGAATTTGGATTGGATCAGCCATCTGCAACCATTAATGTTGTGCTAGACAGCGAGGAAGCTCACCAGTTGATTTTGGGTAGCGCCAACTTTGACAACAGTGCGATCTACGCCCAGGCTGATCCTGAAGCTAACTCAGAACCATCCGCAGACGAGGCAGAAACTACGGTTCTTCTGGTTTCCCCAGACTTTGTGAATGCGGTAAATCGACCGCTGGAGGAGTGGCGATCGCAGCCAGAAAGTGAACCCACCCCCTCTGAGTCACCCGACGCGCAGTGAGGAAGTTTTTGAAGAATTGTTTCAGATTTGTATACCTGCGAAAAGGACTTTACTGGACTTGTTACTCTACGAAAAGAGCCGAATCCCTTCCTTTGCCATGTCAAAGATTCCCGATAGAATCAGCACTCTAGAGCTATCTAAGCTCTATATTTACAAAGCTCTAAAGGAAATAGAAGCCCAGAGAGAGCAAGATCAAAAGACTGAGAAAAAGGACTGATATTTAACAGCTTTCGGCTTTTGATCATTCGTCATTGACTGTTGGTTGCTTAGCGATCGCCATTGGTTGGCCCGCAAATTTTGTGAGGCTCGCTGTGCAGTCTCGTTGACTCGTTTGACTTGCGTTTCGGGCTGTTTAGCAGTCGCAATCCACTCTAAAATGCCTCGCTTCGCCGAACGTGGAAATGCCTCAAAACTTTGCTTTGCCTCGGCATAGTTAGCAAACGCCATTTCTAAATCAGATGGAATTTTTAGCGCCTCGATCGCATCCAGCGCATTCCAGGAACCATCTTGCTTTGCTGTCTCAACCTTTTCCAGACCCGCAGGCATCATCGTTCCTGTTCCTCAGCCATTATATTTCGACTTGACTCATTATTTTTACTTGATTCTCTTACTCAAGCTATCAATTTTGGTCGCGTAGTTCTAACTCTATCTAATATTTCAAATGTCCCTTCATAGAAAACAAATATCTCTGGTATACAAAAACACAGTTTATACAAGAAAGGTTCATAGTTTTGGAACAAAAAAGAAGCAAATAGTTACTCAAAAGTAACTAGAAGAAGCATTTCAGCCGAATTTATTATGCACAAAACTCAGCAACTTGATGCGTTGGTTCACAGCATAATTATGCCAATAATGTTTTTGAAGATTTTATTAATTCTGTTTTAACATCATGCAAGAACATAGTTTAGTGTAAGATTATATAGAACATCTGTGATGGGCGTATTAGGGTGTAATGCACGCAGATTATAAAAGCATCATTTAAGACTCAGTAAAACTTTACTGAATTTGGACGATTTGCTCCTTTCAGACCTGTTCTTTTCAGCCAGGATCAGAATGTGGGCTTGCACTACCAGTCTCAGAATCAGCAGTTCTCATAGCGGAAACCGCAGTCCATCTACCTTCACAAGCAGGGCTTGCAACCTACCGACTAAAAGATTAGTTACTGTTTTTCAAGCTAGCTAATTGACAAAACTTCCAAGACCATTGACCTACATCAAAAGATTTGTTGGTCAATCAGGTTCTTCAAGTGTGATTTGTCACTTGTCGTTTGTTACTTGTCATTCGTTAGAGCGCAGCTAATGACGAATGATTAGTGTTCCTCATACCCCTCCCACTCTTAAGAGGAGGATTTAGTGCTTTGAGACATACAGTTTGGTTTCTCAAAAACTTGCAGCAGCTTCGCTTTAGCGGTCAACTGGTACATCTAGACCCAGCGGGACAGCAGTGGAATTTTCATCTGTCTCAGGGCGCTATTGTGTATGCTACAGGCGGCGTTCATCCGGTCAGGCGGTGGCGCAGAAATCTAGCAACTCACTGTCCCTGGATAACCGAAGACATTGCATCAAATCTAAAAATAGACCAGATTAACGCTGAATCACTCACAATCGGCTGGGAATATTCGCTGTTAAGCCTTTGGGTAACTCAACAAAAAATTACTCGTGAGCAGGCGGCAAGCATCATTCACAACGTTGTAATTGAGGTGCTGTTTGATGTAGCTCAGACCGTAGACCTGACCGATCAAGTGAATCAGGATGAGTCTTTGTCCACTTTTGCAGCCTTGCATCGGGTTGAGGTGAAAGAGGCGATCGCTCAGGTAGAGCAACTCTGGCAAACCTGGCAAGCCGCCAACCTGAGTGACTGCTCCCCTAACAAGGCCCCCGTTATTAAACAGCGAGAACAGTTGCGAAAGCTCAGTTCAGCCCGCTTTTACCAGAATCTAGTTGAACTGCTGGACGGACAGCGAACCTTGCGTGACCTGTCTGTGCAAATGCGGCGAGATGTTGCGGCGATCGCTGCCTCACTATTACCATTCGCCCAGCTAGACTGGATTGGATTTATCAGCATTCCTGACCTACCCACCCCCATCTGGCAAAAAGAACTTCCCCCAGCAGCAGTTTTGGCAACTCCTGAACCTGCAAAGTCAGCAGATGCATTAATTGCCTGTATTGATGACAGCTTCTGGGTGTGCAACATGATGGAAAAAATCATTGCATCTGCGGGCTATCAGTTTATTGGAGTCAACGATCCGCTCAGGGCAATCAGCATTCTGCTTTCTCGCAAACCCGATTTAATTTTTCTAGATCTCGTCATGCCAACCGCCAACGGCTACGAAATCTGCGAAAAGTTACGCAAAATTTCCTGTTTCCGAGAAACCCCAATTGTGATCTTGACTGGGAATGACGGGTTTGTGAGCCGACTCCGCTCTAGCTCTGCTGGGGCGACAGACTTTCTCACCAAACCTTTAGAAGCTGAAGCAGTGCTAAGCGCAATCCGTAAGCACTTGAGCCAGGGTGTAACCAGTAACCAGGGTGTAACCAGTAGTAGCCATGCACCCACAGATCGGGGCGCATCCAGGAATAATTCAGTCAGTGGATCTGCATCTAATGATCCGAATCTAGCCCGCTTCTCGGTTGCTGCCGACCACTGACCACTAACAGTTCTGTGATTTTTTTGAGGTGAATGCTATGGGTACGGCGCTAGTTGTTGATGACTCACTGACAGATATGCAAGTTCTAATTCACTGCTTGCAGCAGGGTGGAGTGAATGTCCTAATTGCTCAAAGCGGAGAAGAAGCTCTGGCAACGATTACCAAACAAAAACCTGACGTTGTGGTGTTAGACGTAGTGCTGCCGGGCCGCAGCGGCTTTGAAGTCTGCCGAGAGCTAAAGGAAAGAGCAGATACTAGCGACATTCCAGTGATCATTTGCTCAACCAAAGGCAGCGCAATGGACAAATTTTGGGGAATGAAACAGGGAGCTGCCGCCTATTTATCTAAACCAATTGATCAAGAAGAATTTTTACGCACGGTGAAACAACTAATTAAACCCTAAAAGCTCGTTTCAATTCCTGTAATGCTGCAAAAGTTGTCCTTAACAAGGGGCTTAAGCCCCTTGTTTTACAGAGGTTCATTTTATATAGACTCCAAATCGGTCGGTGTGAACAGATTTTGGATGAATTCTGGATTAATTAATGTCTAACTCTCTGTCGGTTTCAGGTTCCGGTTCACTGCCTACTCCTTTACAGCTTGCACAAACGGCACCTGTGCAAGACTTGGCTGCCACCCATTCCAATGCGACTGAGCAGTTCTTGCGGCTGCATCTTTTTCCCAGTGCCACTGTGCTTTTGCCGATTCAGCAATTGTCGGAAGTGTTAACCCTGCCAACGGGACGAGTGGTGCCCATCCCTCATATGCCTGCCTGGGTTATGGGAGTTTATAACTGGCGAGGTGAGGTCTTGTGGACGGTGGATTTAGGGCATCTGTGCGGCTTTACACCCTGGTATCAGCAGGCAACCAATGTTTCATCCTTTCCTGCTGTGGTGCTTCAAGCTCGTAGCTCGACAGCAGGTTCTGCTCGAAATCAAATGCTGGGACTGGTCGTTAGTCGAGTCGAAGACATTGAGTGGTGTGACCCAGAAATGATTCAGCCTCTTCCTCGCACAACTGTCTCTCCGCAGCTAGCGCCGTTTTTGCGTGGCTACTGGTGGAAAGCAGGTGGTGATATGTTGGCGGTTTTAGATGGGGAAGCAATCGTTCGGGCAATGCCTCAGCCTTAGCGAAAAAGCATAAAGAAGGGGAAATTAAACAAACCCCATAAACCCATAAACGCTTCTATCTCTACCAAGACGTAATGAACCGGGTCTGTAAGACCCTACTCCCCCCTGTTGATGACAAGGTTAAACTATGACTCCGACTCCTTCTCAGTCCATCCAAGATGCTACCCATGCGTACACTCCAGCCTTTGAAGGAACACAAGTTGAGCAGCGCAGAGCCGTTTCTTCTGAACCGGGTTATTCTCCCCAAGCTTCCCCACCATCGGGGAGAAAGCGCCGAATTCCGCTGCGTCTGCTGTTGATTGTGCCTTTTGTGCTGCAAATTTTTGGCACGGTGGGGTTAGTGGGCTATCTCTCTTATCGAAATGGGCAGCAGGCGGTAGATAGTTTGGCGGGGCAGCTTGGAAGTGAGGTGAGCGATCGCATTGAGCAAAACCTTTTAGATTTTGTCGAAACACCCCATCTAGTCAATCAGATCAACGCAGATACGATTCGGACAGGTTTGCTAAATCTGCAAGATCCAGCAGCGATCGGGCGATATTTTTGGCAGCAGATTCAACTGTTTGACTCCATTGGCTACATTCAGTTTGGCTCTGAGCAACGGGAGTTTGTTGGGGTTGAGCGCCTAGCGGATGGAAGTTTTCAGCTAGATTTGAGCAACGAATCGACAGGGTTTAACTACCGCACTTACGCAACCGATGCTCAGGGGAATGCGGCAAATCTGTTGGACGAAAGCGGTAGCTATGACCCGCGAGTGCGCCCCTGGTATACGGCTCCGGTGGAGGCGGATGAGCCAACCTGGAGTGAAATCTATTCTTATGTTGCGTCGCCCAAGCTAGCAATTACGGCTGTACAGCCCTACTACTCGGCAGAGGGTGAGTTAGTGGGCGTGTTGGGAAATAACTTGACGCTCTCTCAGTTGAATCTATTTTTACAGGACATTGAGGTAGGCAAGTCTGGGCTAGCGTTTATTGTGGAGCGCTCTGGCGATCTGGTAGCTTCTTCAACTGAGGAGCAGCCGTTTCGGATGAGCAGTGAGGAAGAGGAAATTTTGCGACTTCCAGCCGTTGAGAGTGAGGTGCCGTTAATTAGCGCCACTGCCTCTTATTTGAATGAGTCGCTGGGTGAGATGGCTACGGTTGAGACTGCAACGCAACGCACAATTTGAAATTGATGGCGATCGCCACTTCCTTCAAATTACGCCTTTTCGAGATCAGCGTGGACTGGACTGGCTAATTGTAGTGGTATTGCCTCAGTCAGACTTCACGGCTCAAATTGAGTCCAATACGCGCACGACGGTACTACTCTGTTTGGCTGCGCTGGGGGTGGCGATCGCGGTCAGTGTTCTCACCTCGCGATGGATTACGGAGCCAATCAAGCAGATGAACCGAGCATCAAGGGCGATTGCTGCGGGAGAGCTAGAGCAGTCGGTGCAGGTAGAAGGAGTCAATGAACTGGGTGAATTAGCCGACTCCTTCAACCAGATGGCTGCCCAGTTGCGCGACTCCTTCAGCGCCCTGGAAGCGAGCAACGACACCCTGGCCCACACCAACCAGGAGCTAGAACAACGGGTAGAGCAGCGCACCACCCAGTTGCAGATCGCCAAAGCCGCCGCTGACCAG
>JAAUTN010000262.1 GCA_012031415.1 Leptolyngbyaceae cyanobacterium SM1_4_3
CTGGCCCGTCTTTTTTCACACCCATTCGCAGTTCCGGTTTGCCGCCCAGCGCTTCAATTGCTTTGGTGACAGGAGTAATTGCCATTGGCAGCACTTCTACAGGCAAGGCAAAGGTAGAACCGAGGCGATCGACCAGTTTAGAACTGTCTACGACGACGATGAATAGTTTGGCTAGAGAATCTACTACTTTTTCGCGGGTGTGGGCTGCGCCGCCGCCCTTGATTAAGTTCTTTTGCGGATCAACTTCATCTGCGCCATCAATAGCGATATCAATCTGGTCAATTTCATCTAGCGTGGTCAAAGGAATGCCATACTGCTTAGCCAGAACGGATGCCTGAAACGAGGTGGGAATGCCTTTGATATCCTTGAGGTTGCCAGATTTGAGGCGATCGCCCAAATGTTGAATCGCAAAGGCAGTGGTTGACCCCGTGCCCAACCCCACAGTGGAACCCGACTGCACGCGATCGGCGGCAGCTTTGCCCACCTGCTGTTTCATCAACTTAACGGGATCACTTCCTGTAGTCATTGCAAACCCTCCTGTGAAAAGCTTCTGCGAAAAGACAGACGGTTTCTAGCATGACGTAAAGTTGTCCCAATTCCTAGCCTCTCAACATTTGAACCTGAAACTCCGCCTTCTGAACCTGAAACTTCAGAACTGAGACAAAAGCGTATCGCCCTCCCCTCCTCCCCCGTCCGCCTTCTGCCACAATAAAACCACCACTCACCGAGGGCACCCATGACGCAGGAGGAATTGCTGGCGCTAATTGACCAAGCCGCCGCTGAAGGCTGGACAGAGCTAGATTTATCGGGACAAGGGTTGACTGAATTGCCTGGGGCGATCGGTCAACTTACTGGTCTAACAACTCTTTCCCTCTTTGACAACCAACTTATAGAGATTCCAGAGACGATTACTCAACTCACCAATCTAACTACGCTTGACCTTGCAAGAAACAATATCATAGAGATTCCAGAGACGATTGCTCAACTCACCAATCTGACTACGCTTTCCCTACATAGCAACCGGATTACAGAGATTTCAGAGGCAGTCACTCAACTCATCAATTTAACGGAGCTTTATCTCTCTTACAATCAGATTACAGAGATTCCAGCAGAGATCGCTCAACTTACCAATCTGATCGAGCTTAACCTTTACAGGAATCAACTAACAGAGATCCCGGAGGCGATCACCCAACTTACCAGTCTGAGAGAGCTTTCCCTCTCTAGCAACCAAATTGCAGAGATCCCAAAGACGATCGCCCAACTCACCAATCTGACCAGGCTTGACCTCAGTAGCAACCAGATTAGCGAGATTCCAGTGGCGATCGCACAACTCACCAATCTGATGGTGCTTTCTCTCTGGAGCAACCAGATTAGCGAGATTCCAGCGGCGATCGCCCAACTCACCGAGTTAGAAACACTTAATCTCCGAGACAACAAAATTGAGGTATTTCCTAATTCGCTTGAAGAGTTGCCTAAGCTCAAAACACTGGATCTACGAGGAAATCCACTGCCAATTTCCCCGGAAGTTCTAGGTTCGCCCAACTTCAAGGAAGAGCCGGGGGCGGTGGAAGGCATCTTCAACTATTGTCATCAGCTTCGCAGTGGTAAAGTTCGTCCGCTAAATGAAGCAAAGCTACTTTTGGTCGGTCAGGGCAGCGTCGGCAAAACTTCCCTAATCAAACGACTCATCGACAACCAGTTCGATCGCCACCAGCCTCAAACCGATGGGCTAAACGTGAGAACCTGGAGTGTTTATGTCAACAACAAAGACGTGCGCCTCAACGTATGGGATTTTGGCGGTCAGGAGATCTATCACGCAACTCACCAGTTCTTCTTGACCAAGCGTAGCCTTTACCTACTCGTATGCAACTGCCGCACCAGCGAAGACGAAAACCGGATTGAGTATTGGCTGAAGTTAATCGAAAGCTTTGGCGGTGAGTCACCTGTGATTATCATTGGCAACAAAAACGACGAACAGCCGCTCGACATTAACCGCAAAGCGCTGCGAGAAAAGTATCCCAACATCAAAGCCATCCTGGAAACCTCCTGCCAAACCTGTGACGGCATTGATGACCTCCGTGCCGCCATTGGCCGCGAAGTAGGTCTGCTCAGCGATGTGTACAACCTGCTGCCACTCTCCTGGTTTGAGGTGAAAGAACACCTGGAAAACATGGAGCAAGACTGCATCAGCTATGACAAGTACACTGAAATCTGCGAGTCCAAAACGATTATCGAAGACTACAACCAGGAACAGTTAATTAGTCTGCTGCATAACCTCGGTCTGGTACTCAACTTCCGCGACCATCCTTTTTTGCAAGACACCAATGTGTTGAATCCCGACTGGGTGACACAGGGCATCTACTCCATTCTCAGCGACGAAACGCTCAAAACCCAGACCAAAGGCATTCTTACCCACGCTGACCTCAGCCGCATTCTCAACCCCCAGCGCTATCCCAAACATCGCCATCACTATTTAATTGAGCTAATGCGAGAGTTTCAGCTTTGCTTTCAGCTTCCCGACTGCAACCCGCCCCGCTTCCTGATTCCCGGACTGTTGCCCAAAGACGAACCCGAAGATACGACCCTCCAAGGCGATACCCTGGAGTTTCAGTATCACTACCGCATCCTGCCCGAAAGCATCCTCTCTCGCTTCATTGTTCTGATTCACGAAAAAATCCATAGCCAAACCTACTGGCGCAGCGGCGTGATGCTGTCTCACAGTGAAGGTGGCGAAACCTGCAATATTGCCCGCATCAAGGCTGACCCCGAAGACAAACAGATCTTTATCTCCATCAGCGGACGTGAGACGACGCGACGCACTTTTTTAGGCATCATTCGAGATGTGTTCAACAAAATTCACAGTTCCTTTGCTAACCCAGAAGTGAGTGAATGGGTTCCTGTTCCCAGCTATCCCGACCATCCGCCGCTTGACTATCAGGAATTGCTCGGTTTGGAGGCAATGGGCGAAAGGGAATACCCCATTGGCAAACTGCGGATTAAGGTCAACCTGCGTCAGCTATTGGATGGCTATGAACCTGCTGAGCTACGGCAAATGCGGCGAATGGGCGATGATGAACGACTTGAGTATCACATTTATGGCGATTACGTCGGTGGCGACAAGGTTGGGAATGATAAAGTCGGCAATGACAAAATTGGCCGCAACAAAATTCAGAAAACATGAGGCAAGATGCAGCTTTTTGAATGGGATGAGCAGAAAAGCGATCGCAACTTTAGCAAACACGGCATTCGATTTGAAGAAGCTGAAACCGTTTTCCTTGATCCCAATTCAATTACGCTCTTTGACATCACCCATTCCATCGAAGAGAATCGCTATATTGATATTGGGTTTTCCTTTGAGGGACGGTTGCTTTTAGTCGTTTACACAGAGCGCAACTCCCGCATCCGAATCATTAGTGCCCGTTTATGCACCGATAAAGAGGCAAGGCTTTATGACCAGGGCTAACAATCACCCCGTTTCTGAAGGCGACGATGATGAAATGTTGCCAGAATACGACTTTAGCCAGTTTGGTCAGGGTGTGCGAGGGAAACACGCTGAAGCAATGCGTCAGGGCTATTCTGTCACCGTTCATCATGAAGATGGTACTTCTACAACGCGGTACGTTCCGCCCGATCATTCTATGAGCCAGGGTAAAACCTATAGCTGGTATGGCGATCGCATTAACGGCGACAAAGTAAGCGGCGATAAAGTGGGTGGCGATAAAGTCATGGGCAATAAAATCACTCACTACAACAGCCAAAATCTGACCCAAGTAGCGAAAGATATCAAAGACCTGCTCGACCAGCTTGATCAAGACTATGACCGCAGCACCCCCACCGGGCAGGCAATGATTAGCGCCAAGGCGATCGAGGCGATCGAACAAAATCCGACGTTGAAAGCTCGGGTGATTAACGCGCTTAAAGAAGGCGGCACCACTGCTCTAGAATCTGCGATCGATCATCCCGCTGTGAAGCCTGTTGTAGCAATGATCAAGGGTTTCATGGATGCAAAATGAGCAGTGTAATTAATCAAATTCAGGAGCTTTAGGGTTCGGAGTTTGAAAGGGAGGAGTGGGAGCAGTCTTTTAAGCTGTACTCTTTGAACTCGAAGCTCACCGTTAAAAATATAGACAGAGTTGCTATAGAGTGAATCTCTAATTCAAAATGAAGCTAGATGCCCCTTAAACAAGGACTCTCACTGTGGAAAATTTTCGAGAGACTAAGCGAACTAATGATCCTACCCTCATCAAGCTACTTGAAGCTGATTCAGATTTAGCTACTCAAGCTGCTGCTTTAGCCAACCAAATGGAGCAACTCCAAGAAAAACGACGAAGTCTTCAAACTGTAATTAAAATGTTTGACTCGACGAGTGCTTCCGCAATAGAAACAGAAACCCAATCTGAAACTGATTTAGAGAAGAGAACTACAGCAGGTTATTCTGCTTGTAGCCCTGAAATTGACGATAGTAAGGTTCAAGGAGACAGCTTTGAAAATATTGTGGATGCTCTCAAACCGATTCTTAGCAACTATTTAGAGCAGCAGGAGCAACAAGCTAAGCCTAAAACTGATAAACCTATTTGGGAGATTGCTCAAGAAATTACAAGTGACATGACTGAGGAGGAAATTCAGCAACTTCCCTCTGATGGAGCAGAACAGCATGATCACTATATTTATGGCACCCCAAAACGGCTGCTATGAGGATACTTTTCGCAGATACCTTTTACTGGGTTGCACTTATTAATCCCCGTGACGATTGGTACGATCGCGTGTTTAAGGTTAGCAGTTTGCTAGAGCAAGTTCAAATTGTAACAACCGAGGAAGTATTAATCGAGGTACTAACTTTCTATGCAGAAGCAGGAATTCAAATGCGACAGCGTACCATTGCTTTCGTAGACAGCATTCTCAGTAATGCCACCACTCAAGTGATTGAACAAAGTCATGAATCTTTTCTGTCCGGCTTAAAGCTTTATCGTCAGCGTCTTGATAAAGGCTACAGCTTAACGGATTGCATTTCCATGAATACGATGGAGGAGTTTAACATTTTAGAAGTGTTAACTCACGATCAGCATTTTGTTCAAGAAGGATTTACTGTTCTGTTTCGATAACAGTTTAAGAATTGCCTCATTCAACCAGAACAAGAATCTCCTCGTTTCTGGCGGCTGCTGCGAAATAAAGATTTCTTAGCCACATGATCTGAAGGCTCGATTTCAAAGAAGCAGAAGATGCTATTACCGTAGGGAAACAGCCTTTCAACCAAAAGCATTAGCGCTCTTTCAGTTTGAAGACGCTGATAAAAGCCGCTTTCGGGTGGAATGGCGCTGTAAAAAATGGCAGTACTCATAATTCTAGGTTTAGAGAATACTTCCCTCAGATCTTACACACTAATAAGATGGGCAAGGTGATGACTCAAACAGGTGCTAGTTTAGTATGCCAAAATCAGGTTTAGAGTAAAGCTGTTGATGACCATCCCGTCACTTTCCGATTAACCTAGTAAAATCGAAGCTTCATCACCTGATTTGACCAGCCTGACCTGACGGACTCACCATGATGCGACCGGATTTACAGGGTTTAGAAATTACCAGGGGAGAGCTACGAAAGCTTAGCGGTGTGGATACTAGCCAGGTCTTTCGACGATCGGTGATGCGAGATGCCCAGAAGCGATCGCACTTTCTCATCCGCCAAATCTCAGAAAACTCGCTGCTGCCGTTGGTGGAACCTTCTCTAATTCCTAGCCTTTCAAGTTCAAGCGTTTTTGATTGATTTACATTCATGAACCTAAGCTCAAGTTTTGCCACCGATGATGGGTTGCCGTTTTCGCTGGAGCAGTGTCGCCAACGCCTACAACGGGCTAGCTCTGAGCAGGAGCGGCTGAAATTGCTCTGTCGAGAAGGGTTGCTGCTGATGCAGGCGGGACACTATGAGCAGGCGATCGCCAGCTACAGTCAAGCATTGCAGCTTTGTCCAGACAATGCCGACCTTCATCACTATCAGGCGGTGGCGCTGGAAAATCTGGGGCGCTATCAGCAGTCCCTTGCTGCTTACGATCAGGCGATCGGGTTTAGTGTGACCCCCAGTGCCCAACTTTGGAGCGATCGCGGCAATGTGCTGCGAAATTTGTCTCGCTACGCCAAAGCGCTAGAAAGCTACGAAAAAGCGCTGTTGCTTGAGCCTGATCACGTCAAAGCGCTGTGCGGCAAGGGGTTAGCGCTAATGATGATGGGACGCATCAAACAGGCACTCGCAAGCTGTAACCTGGCACTAGAGCTAGACCCCAACCATGAAGAAGCTTGGAGCAGTCGGGGTGCTGTGCTGCTGATGGCGCATCGAGATCAGCAGGCATTAGCCGATTTTGACAAAGCGTTAGAGCTTCAGCCTGCCTTTAGTCGGGTCTGGTTTAATCGGGGCGTGGCGCTGTTGCGGTTGGGTAAAGAAACGCAGGCGATCGCCAGCGTTGAGCAAGCGTTGAGCGACTCGCCAATTCGTCGTGAGGTGTGGCACGCTAGCGCCTGGATTAGCTATGGCTATGCGCTACTCAAGCTGGGGCAATTTGAACGGGCGATCGCCCATTTTGAAAAAGCGTTAGAACTTCAGCCTCGTTCTTACCCAGCAGCGCTCTACAAATTGACTAGCTTAATATTGTCAGGACAGTTTTTTGCCTATGCTACGCGCCCGATTAGTCGAGGAAAACTGCTGCGCGATTTTGGTACGATAATTCATTTCCTTAAATATCGACTGCTCTTTTTGGTAGGGCTAATTCTTCTTCTAGCTCAAGGTCAGGGAGATTGGGCAGAAGCCGCTCGAAGGGTAGTTCCAACGCTGTTTTCTGGAGCAATCATCGCCTTACTGGTTGCAGACCTGTGGAAAAACAAAACTAAGTTAGAACTGGTTTGGAAAACCTATTTTCAGAGCGGCATTCTAACGTATTTTCGGGCAGCAGCAATTATTGTCCTTACGCTAGGAACGTATGCGATCGCCGACTATTTTGCGCCACCGTTCATGCGCTGGGGCTGGGCAAATCTAGTCTTTGGGCAACCCGGAAATATTATTTTTCAGCCGTTTAATTTATTTAGTTCTTCTATGAGTGAAGCTGGTCATTGGGCTGCTTCAGTGAGTCATTTGGTGGGGGCGATCGCCCTACAGCTTGCCTCAGTTTTAACCCTACAGGCTCCAATAGCCACCCAAATGACTGAAAGTCCGCCTGCTAATGTTCCCTATGACTCTCTTTTTATTATTGGCTTCTGGCTGCTGTTGTTATTAGGAATTCCCTTTTGGGCAAAGCTAGAAGAGCGAATTTTTCGTCAGGGTGCTAACACCTGGAAGCAAATTCTCATCCGCTCTACTCAGTTTGGCTTGGTTCATCTGCTAGCAGGAATTCCAATCTTGGGTGGGTTTGTGCTAATCGTGCCAGGTTTTTTGTTTGCCTGTCGCTACAAATATGTCCACGATCGCCAGTTACGCAAAACCGCCGACCCACTCCAGGCAAGGGAAGCAGGCGTGATGGCTAGCACCGCCGATCATGCGGTATACAATGCAATTTTAGTCAGCTTTGTCGCCAGTCTATTCTTGCAGCAGTCTCTTAGCTGACTCCTACAACCATGCCCTACCTAAAGCACATCACTATTTTCCCGATTAAGTCTCTGGATGGTCTAGAGGTGACGCAGGCAACTTTCTTGAAAGGAGGGCGATCGCCCACGACCGCGAATTTGCGATCGTCGATCAGCAGGGGAAGTTTGTGAACGGTAAGCGCACTGAAAAAATTCATCGATTGCGATCGGCGTTTGATTTGGCTGCGAGAACGGTGACAATGACCAACCAGGACACTGCTCAATCTCAGCAGTTTCACCTGGACGACGAACGACAGAGGCTTTCAGCCTGGTTAAGTGATTTCTTTGGCTACCCGGTTGGGCTAAAACAAGATCTGCACATCGGCTTCCCCGATGACACGGATGCGAGTGGCCCGACGGTGGTGAGTACGGCGACGTTGGAAGCGATCGCCTCCTGGTTTCCCGAACTGAGTGTGGAAGAAGTCCGCCGCCGATTTCGCACTAACCTGGAAATTGACGGCGTTCCGGCATTTTGGGAAGACCAACTGTTTGCTGAGGCGGGACAGTTTGTGCCGTTTCAAATTGGTGATGTGGTGTTAAGCGGTAGCCATCCGTGTCAGCGGTGTGTGGTGCCGACGCAGGACTCAGTGAGGGGCGATCGCTACCCCAATTTCCAAAAGACCTTCATCACCAAACGCCAGGAAACCTTGCCTGAATGGACGGTGCGACAGCGATTTAATCACTTCTACAGGCTCACCGTAAACACTAAGGTGACGGCATTGGAGGCAGGTAAAACAATTCAAGTCGGAGACAAAATTAAACTCCTCTCACCTTCCTGAACTTCCTCGTTACCAGGCTCCGCCTGGTAATGCCAGTCAAGAGGCTCTGCCTCCGCACATTTCCTCGTTACCAATCTCGTATGTGATTAGCGTCTGTTTATCCGCCTCGTTACCAAGCTCCGGTTTGGCAACGAGTTTAACCAGGCTATGTCCCCTGAAAGGGCGTAGCATTCGGGCAAGGATCTTGGGTTGATCCAAGAGTCCCCTGAAAGGGCGTAGCATTCGGGCAAGGATCTTGGGTTAATCCAGAGTCTACCCGCCGAATGCTGCGCCCCTACGGACTTTTGGGTTACAGATTAAACTTTCTAGAGGCTTCTTAACGTTAGCGAAACATACTGCTGACGGAACTATCTTCGTGAATCCGCCAGATGGTTTCACCTAGCAGGTTTGCCACCGAAAGAACCGTAAGCTGGGCAAAGCGATTTTCCTCTGGAACGGGGACTGTGTTAGTAACAATTACTTCTTCAAATAGCCCGCTCGATAGCCGCTCGACCGCAG
Source organism: Leptolyngbyaceae cyanobacterium SM1_4_3 (assembly GCA_012031415.1). GTDB lineage: Bacteria > Cyanobacteriota > Cyanobacteriia > Elainellales > Elainellaceae > JAAUTN01. The sequence goes on from JAAUTN010000262.1 coordinate 8,879, forward strand.
GGGGTGAAAATACGGCGTGAGTCGCACAGGCGTAGACCTGACGGGCACCTTCTTCACGCAGCAGCTTAGCGCCTTCGCTAATTGTTCCGCCCGTGTCGATCATGTCATCGACTAGAACAGCGGTTTTTCCAGCGACATCGCCAATCAGGTTCATCACTTCGGCGACGTTGTGAGCCTGACGGCGCTTGTCGATAATTGCAAGCGGGGCATCGTTTAGCTTTTTGGCAAAGGCTCTGGCGCGAGCAACCCCACCCACGTCTGGCGAAACCACGACCAAATCGGGAAGCTGTTTGCTTGCCAGATAGTCTAACAGCACGGGCGAACCGTAAACATGGTCAAAGGGAATGTCAAAATAACCTTGAATTTGGGCAGAGTGCAGATCCATCGCCAGGATGCGGCCCGCGCCTGCTTGCGTAATCAAGTTGGCAACCAGTTTTGCTGTAATCGATTCGCGTCCAGCAGTTTTGCGATCGGCTCTGGCATAGCCGTAGTAAGGAATGACGGCTGTGATTTGTCGTGCTGAGGCCCGCCGACAGGCATCTACCATAATCAGCAGTTCCATGAGATGGTCGTTTACCGGACAGCAGGTTGGCTGCATCAGGTAAACGTCACACCCGCGAATGGATTCTTGAATTTGGACGTAGAGTTCTCCATCCGCAAATCGCTTGCGAACCATCGGACCTAAATCCATACCCAGGTAACGAGCGACCTCCTGCGCTAAGGGCACATTGGCGGAACCCGAAAAGAGCCTCAGACGGCTATTGTCCGCAATCGGAGGTAGAGGAGGCTGAAGGGTTAGGGTTGCAGAACGGATCACAACAAGTCCTCGAATCTAATCACCGCAATCTTATCATTTCGAGTCAAAAACAGGTTGTGTTGCAATTGCTGGATTGGTTTGCAGAAACCGCATTTTAGCAAGACGCAACTTCTACGACCTATGCCTTTTTGCTTCAGCAACAATGCAAGTCTGTTGGTCGGTTTTTAACTCTAAAAGGGCGATCGCAATGGGTGTACAAACAGATGGCAGATGCATTCCTGAAGACGACTGATCAAATTTATGGATATCAAATTTTTAGTAAAAATCCACCTGATCAGGTGCCTAAACTTGCTTCTAAACTTAATTTCAAATCTGACAACAGAGGTCTGAGAAATCGTTGCTCCTAAGAAATTTATTGTCAGTACAAATAATAACCCTGGAGATCAGCAAGAAAGCTTAAAATCCTGAC
>JAAUTN010000263.1 GCA_012031415.1 Leptolyngbyaceae cyanobacterium SM1_4_3
AACCAGTTAGATCAGGTTGTATCCGGTGCAAATCTGCTTCAACTGGACAGTTTTATCGTACCAACTGGGCAGAAGACCCTTATATTGGGGGCAGTTACACTAACTTCCAACCAGGACAATATACAGAATTTGGTGAGTTTTTGTACATTGAGTCAGATGACCCAGAGGAAAGACAGGATGTGTTTGTCGGCAATTTAGTATTTGCCGGAGAACACATGAGTGATGAATTTTGTGGCTACATGAATGGCGCTGCACAAACGGGTCGCCTTGCCGCTGAGGTTGTTACAAGCCTGCTGCAACGACCCTGATGCTATCAAACCTTCAACGTGACTTACAGCAATTTTCAATTGCCTAAGACCACAGATTTTTTGTTTTGTGCCGCGCTGAGCGCGGCACAAAACAAAAAATCTAAACACACTCAAGCGCGAAGCGCTGTACCACTATTGCCCCATTGAAATATCGAAAAATTAATTGAACAATAACGAGGTTTATATGGTTACTAGTGCAATCGAGGTCTGCCGGATTTTCGTTAAAAACACCAGATTCAACTGGGTTCGGCAACTGTTAGCTAACCAGCTACGGCATTCGACCGATCTTCAAGTTACCTGGAAAGTTGATCATCAGGGCAGATCGTATTTAGAGATTTATGACCCGACGACAGCAACACGGAATCATTTCGACTCTGAGGCAGCCGCCCGAATTTGGCTGGAAAAGCGTCACCACATCTAACACACAGATGTAACTCAGCAAAACTCACATGATCTTGCCAATCTGCGGAGGGCAATTCAATGATGAAATACGAACAGTCCTGGATTCAGGGATTGAAGCTTGCGTTGGCGATTGTGATAGTTTTTGGGATTCTTTTTCGTCTGATTAATCTTGACCAAAAACCCTATTGGCATGATGAAACCTACACGTCTTTGCGAATTTCAGGATTCAAAATCGAAGAGGTGATGCAGCTTTTTGATGGGCAAATCATTGATGTAGAGGCATTGCGTCCCTATCAGCAGATTTCTCCTGAAAATGGGGCGATCGCCACCATTCAACGTTTAGCTGAGGAAGATTCCCAGCATCCGCCGCTGTACTTTGTGATGGTGAGAGTCTGGGCAAAGCGATTTGGCAGTTCTATTTTGTCGCTGCGAAGTTTGTCTGCACTGTTCAGCATTTTGTCATTACCCATGATGTACTGGCTTTGTGTAGAACTGTTTGCCCTGCCGCTGGTTGGCTGGATGTCCATGGCGCTGATGGCAACTGCGCCCATTTACATTCGCTATGCCCAGGAGGCAAGACCCTATAGCTTATGGATTTTGCTGATTTTAACTACTTGCGTCGCTTTGTTGCGGGCAATGCGGCAAAAGTCAGCAACCAGTTGGGGAATCTATGCGATCGCCATGATTGCAGCCCTCTACTGTCACTTGTTTTCTGCACTGGTGTTAATTGCACATGGGCTATATGTTTTGACCATGCAGCGATTTCAGTTAACGAAAGGGGCGATCGCCTACTTAATTAGTGCATCAGTTGCTACTCTCAGTTTTCTTCCCTGGCTGCGGATTATGTGGATCAGTCGAGAGCGACTCATTCTCACGACCAATTGGGCAAAAGTGCCGTTGCCCTTTTCAGAACTGGTGAAAAGCTGGAGCCTGAATCTCTGTCACGCTTTTATCTCCGTCCAATCTTCTTCCCTGAACATCCCATTGATTGGTCTGACCGCAGCTATTTTACTGCTGGTTGCTAGTGCAGTCTACTACCTTCAGCGTCGCACCAGGCAAGCTTGGGTACTGCTGTTTGCGCTGATGGGCATTACCCTTACCACATTCCTGCTGCCCGATCTGATCACAGCAGGTCGGCGTTCTGCGGTCGATCGCTACTTCCTGATTTGCTACTTAGGAATTCATCTCACCGTTGCTTACCTGCTCACGTCTCAAATTGTTCGCAACACCACAAACTTTGCTCAACTGCGGCTGTGGCAATTGATTACAGTAGTGTTACTCTCCAGCAGCATTCTCTCTAATGTAGTCACCCTGCAAGCAACCACCTGGTGGGGCTGGTCAGAATTTGACGTAGAGGTTGCCGAACAAATTAATCACTCCCATCATCCGCTTGTCATTTCTGATGTGCCTTTTGGTGGAATCATGCCGATCGCCCATCGGCTGCAACCTAATACAAAACTGTTGCTCCTTACCGAAGCCACAGTGGATCAGGTGCAGGTGCCCAAACAGGAGTTCAGCGATATGTTTGTTTACAATCCGAGCGATCGCCTCTATCTCAGTCTCACCCAGCAAGGTAACTCACTAAAGCAAATCTACCACTTCAAAGACAACACACTCACTATCTCCCTCTATCACCTCGCTCCAGCCCCTTAGCCTCTACCCCCCATCGACCAGTAGCCCTACACAAACCTAAAGCCATCACCCTTCAAATTCAAACTAGTTCGCTGATTCTCAATCACTCCAATTAACTCCCGCTGCCCATCCTGCTGATGAAAAATACCAATGCCTCTGTGATACATCGTTAAAGGTGTAACCCTTAAGTCATAATTACTAGCCTCTCCATGCAGCACAATCGTATCCCCCTCTTTAATGCTGAAATCTTTAATCAGGGCATAGTCTCTCAAGCCAAGATTGCCGTTTCTGCTGTAGTTATAGTATGCTGTCGTTTCATCCCCTAACTGAAAAGTATCAGCCCCCTCTCCACCGATCAACACATCCCTTTCTCGTCGTCCCGGATGATTACTGTTGACTGCAACACCGACTAATACTTCATTTTTAGAACTGCCCTTCAAAGTATCATCACTCGCCGTGCCTTGCAAGGTTGTACCCTCTGAACTGAGCATATCCCTGCTAGAAACCGTAGCCGTCAGGCGATTTTCACTAGAGCGACCTGTAACCGTTCCATCTGTATTTGTGATACGTTGACCAATTGGGGTAAAGCGAATGTAGTCAAATCGACCAAACTCACCTGCATCAATTGTTGTAGATAGCTCAAAGCGATCGCCCGGTTTCAGCGCAATTGCAGAGTGCGTTACCTTAACTGCCTTAGCATCGTGCATGGCAGAGTCAGAAAAAAGATCCTGGTCAAATCGGAAGCGAGTACTTTGTCCCGCTACTTTTACTATTGCCTCAGATTGTCCATCGTTTTCATCGTAGTAGCCTACTGCAACCTGATAGGTGCCTGCGGTGCCCTGGAAGATACCTGTCGCTTTACCAGTGGTTTTATCCGTGCCCCGCAAAGAAATCTGCTTTCCTCCTGAAGCCTTCGAGCCTGAGAAAGATTCGACCTTGTAGTTATTCAAATTTAATGCTTCTGCTTCGTATTGCACCGTTGAAGTAGGCACAGCGGAGGGTTGAACAGTTCCAGGTGATGTTGAAGATTGAGGAGCGATGTTAACTCTGACACTGCCTGTGACGCTCTCACTTTCACCGGAGCTAAGCCGATATTGAAACACGTCTCCCCCTTTTGTTCCAGGTTGGGAAGTGTAGAGGATGAAGTCATCCGTCAGGTTATCAGGAGTGCCGTTATTATCAATTCGAGCGCGACCTTTCTTCGGTTGTGTGACGAGAGAAAAGGTAAAGTCGTCATTCAGGCGATCGTTACTTAAAATATCAATCTTGACAGCACCATTACCCCTCGTAGTGATGCGATCGGCTTTAGCAATCAGAGGTTGAGCCGCAGTGGGAGTCTCCGGAGGAGTGGGAAGGGGTGAAGGGGTTGATGTTGGCAGTTCGGGAGCCGGAGCCGGACTTGGAATAGGACTCGGTTCAGGAGTTGGAATCGGTTCAGGAACCGGAGTCGGTGAAGGAGTGGGTGCAGGCGTAGGTTCTGGAGTTGGAGTTGGAACAGGTTCGAGGAAGCGGGAGTCGGCGCGGGCGTAGGAGATGGGGACTGGGTTAGGGATGGGAGTCGGAGTCGGCGAAGGAGTGGGTGCAGGTGCAGGTGCAGGTGCAGGTGCAGGTGTAGGTGCAGGTGTAGGTGTAGGTGTAGGTGCAGGTATCGAGACAGATTCTCCCTGTCCAAATACCTGTGTCCAATAGTGATTGAAATTTACTTCACCTGTGTCATCTTTCAGATAGGAATAACCAATTCCAATCTCCGTACTATTAGGATTAAGCAGATTAGCGCGGTGCCCTGAGCTATTTTTCCAGCTTTCGATTACAGATTCGGGCGTTGTTTGTCCTGCTGCAATGTTTTCAGAGATGGCTGCTGAATCGTAGCCTGCCTTCTGAGTGCGATCGCCCGGCGAGGAGCCATCTTTACCCGTATGGCTAAAGAAATCCTGCGATGCCATGTTCTTACTATGAGACTGGGCAGCGCTAGCCAACTCCTGATTGAATATTAGGGACTCTAGATTATTTTCAGCCCGAAAACCATTGGTCAGCTTCAATACTTGCTGAATGAAGTCATTACTGGGAGTTTCCGTAGGAGTGGGAGTTTCCAGAGTGGGAGCAGGAGTCGGGGTTGAGGCTGTTCCTACCTCGTAAGCACCTGCATCCTTGCCGGACTTAATAGCGGGACTACCCTCTTGTGGTATGTGCACTAATTTGTTTCTAACAAGCTGCAAATCGCTCAGCTTGAGATCATCTACATAGGTTGCATTGGCTGTAACTTTTGGGCCTCTATTTCCAGGACGTGTTTGAACAATGTTGCCGCCTCCATCTTTTAGCTGAAAGTTAACATTTCCCTTTTTTGTATCGTTAGCAGAATTGTCAGCAAAGATAGAGTTGCTCAGGGTAATATTATTCTCGGCGCTGCCCGTCCAAATTGCGCCCGAATCTCGATCAGCGTAATTGCCAACAAACGTGGTGTTGCTAATTTTGACGGGCTTTTGTCCCACATTTAAGACCAATGCCCCGCCGATGTCTCCTTTGCCATCAGCAGTTTTGACCTGGTTGCCTGAAAAAGTAGAACCTTCAATCTCAATCAAATCTGCGTCTGTCCAGATGCCGCCGCCCTGTTGTTGAGCGGTATTGTTAGCGATCGCTGTGTCGCGAATTGCAACTTTCCCCCCAGAGCCGCCAACCCGAATGCCGCCTCCTTTGGAATCGTTATAAATTCCTCCTCTGGTGACAGAATTACCTTGAATAATGCTGTTTTCAATTAACGCTTCATCGTCATTCCCATACAGCCAGAGGAATAAGCCGCCGCCCTGTCCTTTAGCTTTGTTGTCGATGATTTTGCTGTCACGGATAATAATGCGATCGGGTAGAGGTGAGTTGATGTTGCCCTTACCGCCTGCTCCATCGGTGAAGACAGCGCCACCGTCGCCCGTTCCCTCATTCGCTTCAAGCAGGGAGCCTTCAATGGTTAAGGGAGTCAGCAGCGTGTAGACGGCTCCCCCTGAGCTACCTTTGTTGTTTCTAAGAATGCTGTTTTCAATTTTGACAAAGCCATTACCCGAATCATAGGCTGGTTCACCTCCACCTTCCCCTTGAGCGGCGATCGCCCCTGCACTAAAGCCATCATTGGCAATGGAACCATCATTGTTCTCAAAGGTGCTGTTTCGGGCGGTGACAGAGCTACCGTAGCCTGAATAAACAGCCCCACCCCGCTCTCCAACATTGTTTTTAAGAACGGTATTTTCGAGAATCAAATCACTGTAGTCATGAATGCGGATCGCTCCACCCTGTCCGATTTGGCTGTCTGTGGTCGTGCCGACTACTGAGCGTCCGTTGTTGAGCGTCAGATCTTTAATGGTGACATTGAGCTTATTGTTTCTCTGCCCAATCTCAAAGATGCGAGTTTTGTCACCGCCACTGATGGATAGATTACTTATACCAGAACCATCAATCGTGATGTTACTAAGAATTTTGATCTGACTGTTGAGCGTAATCGTTTTGTTAGCAAGGCTGGAGGCAAATTTGATTGTGTCTCCGTCTTGGGCGTTGGCGATCGCCTCTCTCAAGGAACCCGTTCCACCGTCTTCAACATTAACAACAGTAATAATGGCCATGAATTATTCTTTGAGTAACAACAATTGGTAGCGCACTCAAAGTAACTGGATTGCGATCGCATTAAAAAGTGGATATTAATAACTTGCAGAATAAATTAGGATAGGAGAATCAGTTTTTTACGTTCTATTTCTCTCAAAAAGACAATAAAAAAATTTGGAATTGGCTCCTGAAGCTAACCCAAAAAAATTATGAAGGTATGATTTTCCCTGACTTGGGGGCGTAAAGAAGTCAGTTGAATTTCCTGATCTCTACTCCAAGTTATTTCTCCAAGTCTTAACTATGCACTCTATATTCTTAACAGCTTTCAGGGGCGATCGCCACACTAGAAAATACATTTCTCAAGGAATTAAACCTACTTATATAGCTATAGAAACCCTAATCAGTCGTAAGACAAACGCCCCAAATTAGCAAGGGGCTTAAGCCCCTTGCTAACAGATGAGTGTATATAATCCTATCGACCTAAGCGACATTCGATAGAAGGGACTCATTATTAAGTTGGTGTCCGGTCTGTTGGATAGGATGTCTATCAACACACTGAGTAACATTGATGTCAGCATCTTGCGTAAAGATAACTTTTAGACTGCACATCTTACCCGTTAGCGGCAGTAGCACCCGTCCATTCGTGAGGCTTAAATCAAACTGTTTGGTTTCACCCCCATTGTTAATCTCAAGCAAGGCGGGTAGCCCTTCATATCTGCCATTTGCGGTAATTTGATGGGCAGACACACGCAATTCACGAGTAGAGCGAGTTGGCAGTAAAAACGAGGCAAAGTGCAGCGATGGGGCGTTAAAAACTGTGCCAGCAGAAGTTTGTAGGTGAATTGCACCCCTGGCATAGCTTAAACAAACCTGAGCGGCGAGAGGTCGGCCATTAGAGGTAAGGGCAAACGTGCTTTGTCGGTCTGCTCGGATGTCTTGCCGCAGTTCTAATATCGTTCTGGCATTAAAAATACCCTGACGAATCAGCATTAGTGGGATAGCCAATATCAATAAACTTACAAAGACACCTAGCAGAAAGCTTGTAGGATATTGCCAGATCACTACTCCATGCACAAATAAGCTGGACAATAGAGGGATTGTAAGAACTCCTAGATAAGCATCTTCAGAGCGAACCGAACTGGTTTGAGCAGCGCGGGCGATCGCCCCCACAATCAATCCATTGATCGCAGCCAACACCAGCGTAACTCCAACTCCTGCCCAAATGCCGAGTTTGGCGATCGCCACCGGAATAGCTAACACTCCCTCTCCAAGCGTTTCAAGTAGAGTGAGCGTCAGCACAATCCAGAGAAAAGGTAACGTTTCTAACCGAGCAATTAAAGCTGTCCAATGTGAGCGAAATAAGCTGTTCATAGGTTTACACGGCAAGGTGAGTGGGGCTGTTTAGACAGTGAGTTGGAGGCTTGCATTGGGTTACTGGTCATTGGTTGCTAGGTTGACAACTGAGAACCAATGACCAATGATTCATAACTAATGACAATCATCCCTGGTTAAGTTGATGTGCCACAGTTGTTCCAGGAATTCAACTTGTTTCCGCAAGATAGAGGCCCGATGCCTTTTGCGAAAAATGCCTCCTAGCACAATTAGGAGCGGCAGGACGAGAATGGAGGTTCCGAGAATGCTGCCGTGCAGATCAAGTTGCCCAGTGGAATGAGGTTGAGAATTAGCAGACACTTCCTGATAGCGTGAGGGGCGGTGCATTTATTTTGCTCCTTAATCAGTTAGGGACGTTGAGAGCAAGGGAAAGGGGCAAGCGCCACAAAAACAAGCTTTGCTGATGGGTTGCCCCGGCTCAAATCTAGAGCAAGTCAGGCGATCGCGGGTTTCCAAGATATATCACCATCGGTGGAACTACCGCGACAAGACGTATTTAGACTGTAAGCAACACCGCGATATTTTAATTCTTGGGTAATCTGAGGCATTGCTGGATAGGGGCGAATCTGATAGCTGATGCCGCGATAGTAGCCTGTCATTTCACGATCAATAATGAGACCAGCAGCAGACAAACTGTAGGTTGCACCGCGATAAGTGAGTGTCATGATAGTTCTCCTGAACATACTTGGTGAGTTGGGGCATTGCTAAGCCAAGAAGCTAGCAGAAGTTTTATCGTCGAGGGTTAGCTGAAGGAATGTTTAATTCAACCTGTCCCTGAAGTTGAATCTAGTGTGGCTTTTAAGCCTGCATTCAACAATCCAGGTTTGGGCTTTTAAGCGATAACTTAAGCAGTTTGATCAAGAAAATGGCGATCGCCCCATTTCTCCTGGCTTTCCAGTCTTAGAGTTCGCAACCTGAGCAAAATCCGTTAGCTTAAGTCAGGAAAGATTTTGCTTATCTCAGAACCAGGCTCACCCCATTGTGTGATTTCACTTAGACCGGGTTTGTGCAGAGGTCAGTAAAGCCTATTTGCTTTTATCAGGTCTACTTTTATGTAGATATAGCGATCCTAAATGATTCGTGAAAGTGCCCGCCCGGAGGACGGGTACTTTCACGAATCATTTTTTCACCAATCAAAGAGGATTACTACAGACAGTCCGCAAAACCTAGCAAGATTGTATAGATCCTGAAGAAAAGCCAACTTTTATTGAAAATGATGAATACTTAGTGTAATTACTGATGCAAGTGTGCCTAACTCCACCGTACCACCATGATGCAGACTGGGCAGCCAAAACGTAAGCGTAGACGCGGCGTGATCCTCACGCCAAAGGGGTTGGAGCGGTTTCAGCAGGCAAAATCTAATGCAGAATTTGAGGAAAACGCCGGACATCGCTACACACTAGAGGCGCTGAGTGAACGCACAGGCTTAGCTGTCGATACTCTAATGAAAATGCTGGCTTGCGAAGCAGGCGTAGATAAGCAGACTTTAAAGGTAGGATTTAGAGCGTTTAAGCTAACGCTAGAGGCAAGTGACTATTTCCATCCAGACGCTCAGGAAGGGGAGTCTGAAGGCTCAGAGGGGGAAGAATCAGGGCTACAGGTGCCAGATGTACCGGGGGGGCAAGTGCCCCTGGATTCAACCTTTTACGTGGAGCGGGCGATAATCGAAGCCGAATGCTACAAAACGGTTTTGCAACCCGGCGGGCTGATTCGGATCAAAGCGCCTCGGCGTATGGGAAAAACGTCGCTGATGAGCAGAATTTTGCGTCAGGCAGTTCAGCAAGGCTGCCAAACGGTATCGCTCAGTTTTCAATTAGCAGATAAGGATATTTTTCGCGATCTTGATCCGTTTCTGCAATGGTTTTGTGCCAATGTAGGACTGGGGTTACAGATTCCTAAGCGACTGGATGAATATTGGGACGATTTGTTTGGCAGTAAGATTAGCTGCAAGATTTATTTTGAGCAATATCTGTTACCTCAAATCGTACAGCCGTTGGTTCTAGCGCTGGATGATGTCGATCGCCTGTTTGAGTATCCTGACCTGGCAGATGAGTTTTTTGGACTGTTGCGAACCTGGCACGAAGAAGCCAAGAATCGTGATATCTGGAAGCAGTTGCGACTGGTAGTAGCCCATTCAACGGAAGTCTATATTCCGCTAAATGTAAACTCATCTCCATTTAATGTAGGTTTACCCATTGAGCTTAAAGCTTTTACAGGGCAGCAGGTTCAGGATTTAGCAGAGCGACACGGACTGTACTGGACAGAAGAACAAACCAGTCTTTTGATAAATTTAGTAGGCGGCTTTCCTTACTTAATTCAGGTTGCGCTTTATCACATCTGGCATCAGGATGTCACGTTAGAGCAGGTGTTACAGCCGTCTGCGATCGCCACTGGCATTTACGGCGACCACCTCCAGCGACAACTCTGGTATCTCCAACAGCATCCAGAGTTAGCCATTGCTTTTGCTCAGGTGGTTACGGCTGCAAAGCCCGTCGAGTTGAGTCTAGTTCAGGCGTTTCAGTTGCAAAGCTTAGGTTTGGTGCATCTTCAGGGAAATCAGGCGGTTCCAAGCTGTGTACTCTATGCTAAATATTTTCGCGATCGCCTCGCGGAGAAGGTTTCTACATGAGATTGCGTTCATCATCGCTGCGATCGATTCTGATCGTTCCTTTTGTGCTACAGCTAGCTGGGCAATCGGGCTAGTTGGATATTTATCCTTTCGCAACGGACAGGAGACG
>JAAUTN010000264.1 GCA_012031415.1 Leptolyngbyaceae cyanobacterium SM1_4_3
CCATCCATTCGCTCTGGCGTAAAGCTGGGTGAGGGCTGTTGAGCGACGCAACAGGACGCTTCGCCAAACCCAGAGTATTGTTAACGTCAGTTCGGGATAAGAAAGGGCAAACCCGATAGGCTGAAAGTGCTAACTTCTCATCCTGTGCTTGCCCTATGTTTAGTCTAGAAGAACTGTTTTGCCGCGTCGATGACTTCTGCCAAGCGTTTGAACCGCAGTGGGAACGCCAGTTGTTGGGCAACGGCTTGCAACGACGCAAACGGTCACGCAGCTTGTGTTTGAGCGAGATCATGACGATTCTGATTGGGTTCCATCAGTCCTGCTATCGCAACTTCAAAACCTATTACCAAGAGTGGGTGCTGTGTCACTTTCAGGCTGATTTTCCAGGTTTGGTCAGTTATGGGCGGTTTGTTGAGTGGATGCCGAGTGCGCTGCTGCCGTTGTGCGCTTACGTCCGTTCCTGCTTCGGCGTGTGCCGTGGCATCAGTTTCATGGATTCCACCAGCTTGAAGGTCTGCCACAACCGCCGCATTTCCCAACACAAAGTGTTCAACAACCTGGCTGCACGCGGTAAAACCTCGGTGGATTGGTTCTTTGGCTTCAAACTCCATCTGGTGGTCAACGATCAAGGCGAATTGCTCAACTTTGTCTTGACTCCGGGCAACACGGATGACCGCACGCCTGTGCCCAAACTACTACAACAGCTCTTTGGCAAAGTGTTTGCCGACAAGGGTTACATCTCTCAAAAGTTGGCGAAGCAGTTGCTAGAGAGCGTTGGGGTGCAGCTAATCACCAAGCTTAAACGCAACATGAAGAATCGCTTAATGCCGTTGGCTGACCGCTTGCTGCTGCGCAAACGCGCCATCATCGAGACCATTATCGACCAGTTAAAAAACATTTCCCAGATCGAGCATTCCCGGCACCGTTCACCGGTCAATTGCTTGGTCAACATCGTCTGCGGTTTGATTGCCTATTGCCATCAGCCCAAGAAGCCCTCGATTGCCCTTGACCACAATTTACTGCCCTCTCCTTAACCCGAACTCACGTTGATTACGAGTTTGTATGACGAAGGGATTTCTCCCAACACCTTTCGAGTGGTGGAAGCCGAATCAAAGCTGGCGATCGCTCATCATATGCTGGAGCACCCTCAGCAGTGGGGCTATTTCCTCGGGCGTTCGTTCAGCGAGGAATTTGAGAGCGAAGCAGTCACTCCAGAACAACTACTGGATCGCATCGGACGCACCCATGTTGATGGTGATTCAGTGGCTCAACTAAGGATTAGTGAAGTCACCGTTCAGTCCTTGAGTGAGGTGAACACAACTCCTTCATTTAAGTCTGGAGCAATGTTTTCAGATTTTGGTTAGTTCTCATACACCAGCCATTGCTTCAGATAGCTCTACAGCAGTTTGGGTTGCAGTTCATCGAGCAGCGATCGCCCTACCCATCAGCTAAGAACTCATGAATCTTGCAGATCCACAACCGATTTACAATCTACCCAAATCTCTGAGCCATAGAACCAGTCGCTACGCCATTTAGTTCTGGAATCATCCTCTAAATCACCTGAATTTTCAGCATAGCTAGCCTCCATTGGATAACCACCCAAAAGCAACCCTAGCCAAACTTCAACCAGTGGCATTCGCAATGCCTGTCGCAGTTGGCTTAAACCTACAGAATCCACTGTTTGTTGACGTAAATAATGGGCGATCGCACCTGTCCAGGTAGACACATCTTCAGCATGAGCAACCTCAATTGCCTCATAATAAGCTGTTTCGGGATCTGGTTCGGGTTCTAGCTCCTCTAAGACTTGCAGCAGTGCTTCTTTATCCACGACTCCAACCACTGAAGACTCTTCACCCACAAAGCTCTGTTCATGGTACTCATAGGGCTTCCTAAGCCCCTTAGGAGTTGTAAAGAAATAACTTCACGTTTTGAGCTAGGGTAGTGAGAAACCTGAATTGTAAGACTTTACTGTGACTGAATTCCGCATCCATCAGTGTCAATGCCCAGAGTGTAAACAACCTGGCGAACAGGCTAGTAAAGTTTTGCATCACCAAATGAATCTGTACTTGAGTCGATTGGATGAGCAGCAACGGCGCTGGTACGTTGCATTAGAAGCCAAGAAACTCGGACATGGCGCAACAAAGCGGCTCTCAGAGATTACAGGAATGCACATCAATACGATTCGACGCGGCAAACGGGAATTGGAACAAGATCTTGCAGAACACCCCATTGGGCGAATTCGCGCTCTAGGCGGAGGACGCAGAACCGTCGAAAAAAACACCTGAGCTTCTAGAACGATTGGAAGCATTGATTGAAGCAGAAACCGCAGGTGATCCAATGACCGGACAGAAATGGCTGCGTCGGGATTTGCGACAGTTGAGCACTGACCTGAAAGCTCAAGGTTTCGACATTAGCCATGTGACGGTCGGACGGTTGCTCAAACAGCAAGACTATTCGCTCAAATCGAATCACAAAGCCGTGACTGCTGCTCACCCTGAGCGAGATCGTCAGTTCTGCTATATCGAGCGGGTCAAGCGACTCTTTCAAACCAATGGACATCCTGTGATTAGTGTCGATACCAAGAAAAAGGAACTGATAGGCAACTTCAAAAATTCAGGACAGCAGTGGCGACGAGAAGCAGCGCGGGTCAATGCACATGACTTTCCAGAGGACGCATTGCTCCGAACTGTTCCTTACGGCATCTACGATGTCGCTCATAATCTCGGCTATGTCTATGTGGGAGTTTCGGCAGATACACCCGCCTTTGCAGTCGATGCGATTTGCCGTTGGTGGCATCGACGAGATCGCCCTCGCTTCACGAATGAGACGAAATTGCTGATTCTCTGTGATGCAGGTGGCAGCAATAGCTATCGCTCTCGTGATTGGAAACGACAGCTTCAAACCCGATTAGCAGACGTTGCCGCGATTGAGGTCATGGTCTGCCACTACCCGACGGGAGCCTCGAAATGGAATCCGATTGAACATCGATTGTTCAACTTCATCAGCCTCAATTGGGCAGGCATTCCACTGCGTTCTCTAGCAGTGATGATGAAGTTGATTCGCGGCACGACGACCGTGGCAGGTCTCAAAGTCAAAGCCGCGATCATTCAGCGTCATTATCCAAAAGGTGTCAAAGTTTCAGATCAAGAGATGGCAACCCTCAATTTGCACAAACGTCGGATTTGTCCGCAATGGAACTACATCTTCAAACCCCGTCACTCAACATCTAGAAAAACGTGAAGTTATTTCTTAACGGCTCCTAATGGAGCAACCAAGGCGGGTAAGACCTATGTAGTTTTTGGTAAGGCTAGCACTACAGCAGTGAACTTAAGCCAAGTTGCTGCGGGTGTGGGTGGTTTTGTCGTTAATGGCGAAGCCGCAGGCGATGAGTCTGGTTTCTCTGTTAGTGATGCAGGAGACATCAACGATGATGGAATTAATGATCTGATTATTGGCGCTAGATTTGCTGATCCAGGCGGCAGGAGCAATGCAGGCAAGAGTTATGTAGTGTTTGGCAAAGGTAGTGCAATGCCTGTTGAGTTGAGCCAAATTGCTACAGGGGCAGGAGGTTTCGTCATTAATGGTGAAGCGGCAGATAATCTTTCTGGCTATTCTGTTAGTAGTGCTGGAGATGTAAACGGAGATAGGCTTGCCGATCTCATTATTGGAGCACCCGCTGCTGATGTAGGTAGTAATAGCATTGCCGGTAAAAGCTATGTAATCTTCGGAAAAGCGAATGGCACAGCAGTCAATCTCAGCACCATTGCTAGCGGTACAGGAGGTTTTGTCATTAATGGTGAAGCAGTAGACAATTTCTCTGGTCGCTCTGTTAGCGGAGCTGGCGATGTCAATGGAGACGGATTGGCTGATTTGATTGTTGGTGCGCCTTTCGCTAGTCCAAGCAGCGGAGTTGGCGCAGGGAGGAGTTATGTAGTCTTTGGCAGGGCGAATGGTTCGGCAGTCAATCTCAGCACTGTTGCTAGCGGCACAGGTGGTTTTGTCATTAATGGTCAATCAGCAGGTGATACTTCTGGCTTCTCTGTTAGCGACGCTGGAGACGTTAATGGAGATGGTTTAGGTGATCTGATCATTGGAGCTTATGGAGCCAACCTCAACGGTAGAGCTACTGGTAAGAGTTACGTCGTATTTGGTAAAACTAGTGGCACAGCAGTAAATTTGAGCCAAGTTTCGTCTGGGGCAGGAGGCTTTGTTCTGACTGCCTGACAGAAGTAGGTAAAACCCAATAAATACGAGGGAATTGGCAAAGAGGGTAGAGAGAGATGAGAGGCTAGAGTTACTACACAACAGCCCAAGATCATGACACCCTCTACCCATCTGTATCGTCAACTATTCGACCAGTTGAGTCAACACAGTCGCGTTTGCGATCTACGCCACCTGAAAGCTTTAGCATGGATGGTAAGTGCCTTGCTCTGTAGCCAAGAGTTGAACTTGGCTGCATGGGAACCATATGTACACAGTCGAGCGACGAAAGCACAAAGTAGCGAGCGGCGCTGGCAGCGATTTATGGACAATTGCCGGATTCGCGTGACGGCGATTTACGTTCCCTTGGTGCTGGCGGCACTGAGTGGGTGGAATCAGCAGCGATTGTATCTAGCCTTGGATACGACGGTTTTGTGGGATCGCTTTTGTATGATTCACCTATCGGTGGTGTGCTGTGGACGGGCGGTTCCCTTGTTGTGGCGAGTCCTTGAACATGGCAGCGCCACTGTTGCTTTTGAGGAGTACCAACCCGTCTTGCGCCGTGCTCGGTGGCTGCTGCGGCATCATCCTGATGTGATGCTACTGTCCGACCGAGGCTTTGCCAATCATGAATTGATGAAATGGTTACGGCAGAGTCACTGGCATTACGCTTTACGATTACCGTGTGATGTCTTTGTCCATACTACACGACGCTATCCCTTGAGGGTTGGGACGCTCTATCCCCCCCTCGGCGAAGCCCGCCTGTATCAGAATGTGGGCTTGTGGCTCGATGGTGAGCATCGCTGTAACTTAGTGGTTGCAACCGTACAGGGAGCCAAAGACTCTTGGGCGGTTGTCACCGACCAACCTCCGAGTTTGCAGACGCTCTGGCAATATGCCTTGAGGTTTCGGGTAGAGGAATTATTCTTGGATAGTAAGTCTGGCGCATTTGAGTTGGAAGACTCGCGCTTACGCTCTGCTGCCGCCCTCGAACGCCTTTATCTGGTCGCTGCCCTTGCCCTCTTGTTTGCCACTACCCAAGGCATGGCGGTACAACTGGCAGGTTTGCGGCAACAAGTAGACCCCCATTGGCGACGCGGCATTAGCTATCTCAAAATCGGACTCCGCTGGTTGCAAGGAGTGATTCATAAAGGAAGAATCTTGCTCCCTTGCGTTCCCTTGTTGCCCAACGATCCTCAAGCGTGTTTCGCCTCTCTTAAGTCCAAGCGCGACTACGATGACCACATTTGGTTTCATCGAGTTCGTTCCATTGTTTGTAAACCTGCTTCCACCATCAATTAGAGAAGATCTGTCAGGCAGTCAGGATACAGACATCACTCGCTCTATTTCTTAAAGTTGAATGAGGTAATATCATCTATGCTTCTCGTAATCAAAATCACAACTTGTCGCAAATTATTCTGTATTAATGGAGCAATTAAGTTAATTCTGCCTTTGCTATTTGCCAAAAGTCAAACTATTGTTAGTTAGGCTATAATGCTTCAACATTTTCAACGGAGATCACATGAGAAGAGTTTATTTCGTTGCTTTAATTCTTCTAGGAATTTCAACTATTTTAATTTTGTTAGTTGGCTCTGCAAAGCAGGAAGCGCGTGATGTTTTGGTAAATCCTCCAGACCCTGCTGACCTGAGAGGTTGGGAAATATATCCTGCTGGACAAACTCCTTCAGATAAACTTTCGCCATCTCCTTAAACTCATTAGCAGAACAGTAGTTATTTTCCTTTTGCTACTTATTAAATGAATAAACTGTCTCTAGTTAAGCCACAACTTTAAAACATTATGAAGAGGTAGCATGAGAAGAATTCATTTCATCGTCTTATTCTTTCTAGGAATCGTGTTTTCTTTAATTCTATTGACTGGTTCTAGGGCACAAGAAACGCAGGAAACTCTCAGAACCCCTTCAAACCCTGCTGACCTGAGAGGTTGGGAGATATACCCTGCTGGTCAAGTTCCTCCAGATCAATCTATTCCTCTTACGACTCCTTCTGATCTTGCTTCACTCGCAATTGCTGCTCCACAGACAGAGGTTTCAACATTTGCTATAACTCTTGTTCAAAGATTTACTGTCGATAATGATAACAAGAGACAACCAATCTCACTGTTACTCTACGATGCTGGGACTACACCTAATGACGGAGATGCAGTCAGGATTACCTTTAATAACAGAGTTGTAAACGAGTTTGTACCTCTTACAATTAGTGGCACATCAGTCCCCCTTCGAGAGTCTGACTTTAAACCTGGGATTAATCGACTTGTAGTTACGGCTCTAGGTGTAGGAACAGTACCACTCAATACAGTTGGTATTATTATTCCAGGGCGTATTATTGGCGATGGAAATCCTAGAGACATTAAATACGCTATATCCTCAGGGCAGACGATCACAGCAACTTTGGGTTTTCCACAAATCGCGCTATGCAAGACTCGATTCAGATTTCCTTGCAGGCAATCAGGGGGAATGAGTGTTTTTCCTGAAACCGCACAGCATGTATTAGAAGCACAAGGAATGCCACCTGAACCAATAACGGCACCTCTCGTTCCAGGAGCAACGGGAAATCCTTATCGTGAAGACGGCTATCCACGTTTATTGACTCTAGATCGTCAAAGAAGGATAGCGAGAGGGCAGCGGTCTACAAGGTCTTATGTTTGTCCACCACAAAACGGTATACGACAAGATAGAGATGAGTACCCACCAGCAGCTTTTTTGGAGAATGGTGTGGAAGACACTTCAATTCCAATAGATCCTGATAATGAAGACGAGTCTATTCGTGCTCGCTTCCGTGGCTCAGCTCACATAAAATGTATTTCGAGTAGAGATAATCAGCAGTCTGGAAATAGTTTTGGACAACAACTAGCTTCTTACAAGGAATTTGAGGCGGCAGATCCTTACCCTATTGAGAATGGTAGTACAATCGAGTTCGTAATTCTAGATTAAATATTAAATTATGATCAGATTGGTAGCGCTAGAGCTATATCCTGATAATTCAACGCTTTACGCTTACGATGCCCTTCTTGATTTTAATTTCCTGGATCATGCTTCTGAGCATAGACTTGAACAAGGTTTTTCTGGGCACCCCAGAAGCCAAAAGTTCTTCACCATCGGCGAGTGTATGAATCTAAGGATTGAGATTTGGAATGCAGAGGAGGGTTATAGTCAGTCGGCAGAGGTTGTTCTGAGGGAAGATACAGTCCGTGCTGTCATAGTTCCCTTTTCAATTTCTCCCTCCCGTTCTAGAGCAGGAATTATGATCACAAACATGATGAGAGACCTGGAGTTGCTGGTTCGGCAAGATGCAGGTGAATATGCCCTCGTCTTCGAGATTAAGCTGCGGAACGATCCGGAGTATTTAAGCAGTTCTGAATATCAAGAGGATGTTGCTGGAGGGTTTACTCAAGAGTGTTGTTATCTCACCTTCTATCGTGCGCGGAAATCTGAATTTGTAGAGCCAAAGGTATTACGAACTGATGCCTGGACATCTCCTCCTTATTTCTTTGGTCATTACACCCCACTCAATCCTACCTATCCGCTGGTGTTAGACGCTGAACCTACGTGTCCACAAACTCAGTAGCTTTCATCAACCTAGATCTGTACTAGTAAAAAGGAATCATATGGGCGTTGTTTCTCAAAGCTTTATTGTTTTTGAAATTACAGCTTTAGTGATAGTTCTTTGGAGCCATCCGTCCTCTGCTCAAACTCCTGATCTTCCCTGTTTCATGGTTACTGCATCAGGTGAGGTTATCAGCTTAAATCATGTTTGTGGAGCCAGCACTACTCCAGTAGTACAACCAGGACACTCATCTAATTTAACATCAATCCACACTCAAATTCGTCAAAGCTTGAATAATCGAGACTTTGAAAGTGCGATTGATGGATACACTCAACTGTTAAGGCAGCAACCTGATAGTCCAAGAGCGTATCTCACCAGGGGACTGATTTATTGGAACTTAGATAATAGACAAAATGCAACTACAGATTTACAGCAGGCAGCTAGATTATTTCAAGAACAGGGAGATCAAACTTATTTTCTTGCTACTCAGGAGTTGATTAGACAAATTCAATCAGAAGAGTAGCTTATAGATATATGAATGATGGAATGCCGCTTGATATAGTCACATCTCCTGCACTTGAAATCACAGCCTCTCGCCAATTTACTGCCTGGTTAGCCGAACAACGAATCAGCCTCGCCTTTACCACCTACCAAACTGGCAAACTATTCCTGATTGGGCTGCAACCCTCTGGAGAACTATCAGTATTTGAACGCACCTTCAACCGAGCGATGGGGCTGTACGCTTTATCCAATCAACTGTACCTGAGTTCGCTCTACCAACTCTGGCAATTTGAAAATGCTCTAGAGCCAGGACAGCTACACGAAGGCTACGATCGCCTCTACGTCCCACAGGTTGGCTACACAACTGGCGACTTAGACATCCACGATATTACTCTGAGTGAGCAAGGGCAAATCCTCTTCGTCAACACCCTATTTAGCTGCTTAGCGACCATTAGCAAAACTCACAGCTTCATTCCCCTTTGGCACCCACCCTTCATCTCCAAACTAGCTGCTGAAGATCGCTGCCATCTCAACGGTTTAGCAATGCGAGACGGCAAACCTCGCTACATGACCGCTGTTGCTCAAACCGACGTAGCAGATGGATGGCGCGATCGCCGCCAAAACGGAGGCTGTGTCATCGACATCGAAAGCAACGAAATCATAGCCGCAGAATTGTCCATGCCCCACTCCCCCCGATGGCACCTCAACCAACTGTGGCTACTCAACTCTGGAACGGGCGAATTTGGCAAACTAGACCTAAGCCGGGGTGAATTTCAACCCATCACCTTTTGTCCCGGCTACCTGCGAGGACTGGCATTCTCCAGCAACTTTGCCATTGTCGGGCTATCAAAACCACGTCATAACAAAACCTTCTCCGGACTTGCTCTAGACGAAACCTTAGCCGCCAAAAATGCCGATGCTCGTGTGGGTCTTCAGGTGATTGACCTAAACAGCGGAGATGCCGTTCACTGGTTAAGAATTGAGGGCGTAATTGAGGAGATGTATGATGTAGTCGTTCTGCCAAACGTCAAACGTCCAATGGCACTGGGGTTCAAGTCAGATGAAATTCGCAGAGTCATTACTGTTGGCGATGCTTAATCAGATAGTTTTCTATCATTTGTGTTTGAGGAATAGAAGTTTGCCGAGCTAGAGCAAATTTCCTGCCAGCGATCGCCCCCCCCTTCTTCCCTCACAAACCTCACCTCAGCCAACCCCTTCCGCTTAGTCGGCTTAGACAGCCTCTTCCAGGTTTTACGCAAGAAGTTAAAGGTGGGGCCAACGAGTTCCATTGGCAGTTTAGAAACCAGCCACCTTGCCCAGGTTTGACGACCGATCAGAAAAGAACCGCTGATCACAATCTCAACGAGCCAGCGGCTGAGGGGAATTTTTTCAGGACGATAGCCAAAGTCGGGAACGGGAATTCTCTGTCGCTGCTGCACTGCCAGCCGAATGAAGCTGCCTCGCTTTTTGAAGTCGAGCATATGTCCGTGCATTCCTAACGCCTGATTGACGGGAATTGGCTCTAGCGTCAGTTCACCGGACTGCTGCATGGCGAACAGGATTTTTTCGGCAAATTCACTGCGGGCAACGATGACGGAATGGCCGCCGCCTGCTTGCTCAAACTGGGGCGACCAGGCATCGCCAACGGATAGATCGGTGGCTTCGTTGGTGAAGTCGGGCGTGATCTGGCAGTTGCGCGAAATGTAGAACGGGATCAGGTAGTTGTAGTAAAACTTTTGGGCTTTGAAGACACGCCCATCGGCAGTTTCGACCTGGAGGTAGCCGG
>JAAUTN010000265.1 GCA_012031415.1 Leptolyngbyaceae cyanobacterium SM1_4_3
TCCCCAAAGTGAAGTTTGTTTCGGTTCACGTCACAATGGTTCCTGTTCTGCCGTTGAGATGACGGGGCGGAAACAGTCGATTCACCTGAATTCTGACGCGATCGCTGGTTTAAATTTTGCTGCTTGCATGGGAACCTCCACCTTGAAAGGATGAAGGATGAGGATCTGAATGGATAGATTTGTATAGTAGACTACTATTTAGATCTTAGCTAATTCCTGGGTAGTGTGAGGAGTGGTTGTGCCGCTTGTTACAGTGGCGATCGCATTGATGGCGGCACAAAGGCTAGATAGGAGAAAAAGCAAACTGTAAAACTTGAGTAGGCAGCTTCTTCCGCCCTCCGCCCTCCGCCTTCCGCCTTCCTTACTGCCCTGCTTTGCCCCAGAGCAAATCGGCTGTTGCTAGGGCCGCAAAGATTAGAAATAACAGACCACCTAAGCCTGTAATCGTCCGTTCTGAGATATGTTTGGCAATGAGTTTGCCGCCCAGGACGGCGATCGCTGCACAAATTGCGTGACCTAATATCGCCCCAAGTGCTACCCCGATTGGAGGCTTAGCCGCCGCTAATGCGATTGTGGCAATCTGAGTGCGATCGCCCCATTCTGCCAAAAAAGTCAGCGTAAATGCCTCCAGCACAATTGCCAAATCGGTATGGTGCCTGGGCAACTTAGACTCCGCCTGGTTCACAACTTCGATTGCTTCCTGCTGTTCGACCAGGTTACACGCTGTAGTCATCTGACTCGCATCATACAAGAGCTTTAAGCCAAACCCAGTAAACAGCAGGATTTCGGCATAGCGGACATAGATTGCGGGCAAAAAGGAAACCGCTTGCCCAACCAGCACCGATAAAACCGTCATTGCGGTTAGAGCGGCGATCGCCCCCACAAACACCAACCGACGCGAATGACGCATCGCCAAAATCACAGCGATAAAAAATGTCTTATCGCCTAACTCCTGAATTGTAATCAGCAAAAGACCCGCCGTAAAACCAGCTAGCATACCTGCGCGTTCCCTCAGATAGGTGTAAGCAGTCTGAAGGAACCTGATGGGCATGATGCTTCACCAAGTTCACCCCAGATGTGAACTCAGTGAAGGTCTCGCTTGCGAAAAGCTGTAAACCGCTAAATCGTCACCTGAACCAGGCTCATCGCCAGTATGTTGATTCAGATGGGCTGGCAACTTATACCAGCAGCTACTCCCCTTCAAGTAACAAGATTATACACGCATTAACACTAATTCAAAAATTAAGGACTATGGATGGAAAGTTACCCCCGTCGCGGAGTGCCTTTCCATCCATAGTCCTTTCATCAGAACGGACTAACCAGATGTTCAAGTGCAGGACTGGAGCAAACTCTATGATAGGTTGATAAAGATTAGAGCAAAGCTCTCATACCGTTTTTATACAAAGCTGCATCTTTTGGAGCGTGTCCCGCTGTAAAAAGATACAATCTTGAAGAGAATTGGTATTAGCGACGAGGTTATGGGATAGGAGTAAGGCATGGTCGCAAGCCATCGTGGTGTAACAGTTTGGTTTACTGGATTGAGCGGTGCAGGCAAGACGACGATTCGCATGGCGGTTGAGCAAGAGTTGCGATCGCAAAGCTGCAAAGTTGAAGTATTAGATGGCGATATCGTTCGGCAAAACTTGACCAAAGGGCTAGGCTTTAGTAAAGCTGACCGTGACGAAAACATCCGTCGCATCGGTTTTGTGTCTCACCTGTTAACTCGAAATGGTGTAATCGTTCTCGTCTCGGCGATCTCACCCTACCGGGATATCCGAGATGAAGTAAGGCATAAAATAGGCGACTTCGTTGAGGTTTATGTCAACGCGCCGCTGGAAGTTTGTGAGCAGAGAGACGTAAAAGGACTCTACGAGAAAGCCCGTGCTGGACAGATCAAACAGTTCACCGGAATTGATGACCCTTACGAACCTCCCCTCAACCCAGAGGTAGAGTGCAAAACTCACCTGCAAACCTTAGAGGAATGTGTTACCCAGGTTTTATCTAAGCTGCAAGAGGCTGGCTATATTACAGGATTCTACGCACCTTACTGAGATTTGTGTCTTATACAGGTGAAAACTGCTGTAAGCCCCTTGTGTTCGTGGCGATCGCCTGGTTCTGCCTTCTTTCGCAAGTCTTACCTATCCGACTTGGGCTAACAGGTGCGGCACAACGTGCTGCATTCTAGAAAAGCCCGACTTGGCGTTTGCGCTTACAGTCCTGAGCGTTGGGGTCATGCAGCAATGGCTTCTGGGGCGATCGCGCCTGCCTGACAGTCACATCTCAGAAAGTCTTTATAAAAACTATTTGCACTAAAACAAAATCTGTGGCACCATAATAAGTATCAGATAGTTCTAGTTCAAACAGTAACGACTAAGAGCTTTTGATGAGCCGTTCAACTCCCGTAAATCTACTCACTGCTGTGCTTGCCTTCGTGCCTCTAAGCAGATTTGCAGATAGCCACTTCAACCCTTCTGACTGAAACTTACTTACCAATTTCTCAGAAAACACTTAAGTAATTATCAGCAATCCATCAGGGCTGTCTCAGAGTTGAAAGCCAATCTAGTTAGTAAGGCAAACAAAACAAATCATCCTATCAACTATTTAGGAGACATCACCATGAAACGCTACATTCTTGCCAGCCTTTCTGTTTTGGCTCTTTCTACCTACGCTACCCCTGGTTTTGCTCTAAGCGATCGCTTTGACGAAGCTCGCCGGGAGAACTTAGATAAAGGGATTTCTGCCGAAGTTAGCCTGACTGAGCGCTTTGACGAAGCCCGTCGCGAAAACCTCGACAAAGGAGTTTCCGCTGAAACCAACTTGACCGATCGCTTTGACGAAGCTCGTCGCGAAAATTTGGACAAGTAGACGATAAATTCAAGCTCAATGCTAATGGCCCTACAGTCCTATTAGCAAGCTAGAGTTGCCATACATCGCCCGGTCACAGGCCGGGCGTTTTTTGTTGTAGCAGCAGTTTCAACCGCCATTAACCGAAATGTTAGAAAAAAATTCGGGTACACCTTGAATGCCAAGATTGAGGTGAAATACTGCTCCAGCGCCCGACCCCTCTTCTGCACGATTATTGCCTCCGGCAGTCGTTACATAGATATCGGTATAGTCAGCACCACCAAACGTAACGCTCGTGACTTTTTTGGCGGGAAACGGAATCTGTAGAACCTCAGTGCTATCGGGCGCATAGCGAAACAGGTGCCCACCATCCCAGCGGGCTGACCACAAACAGCCTGCTGCATCAACGGTCATTCCATCGGGAACCCCTTCTAATTCTGGCGTTGTGATGTGAATCCTCTGGTTGCTAAGTGCGCCAGTTTTTTGATCGTAGTCAAATAGATAGATTTTTCTGGCGGGTGAGTCGGTGTAGTAAAGCTGCTTGCGATCTGGCGTGAAGCCCATTCCGTTAGACACGCCAATTCCGTCTAGCAGTTTTGTGAGAGAACCATCGGGATCGAGTCGATATAGCCGACCCAGGCGATCGGGAGTTGGCATCGTTCCACAAAAGACGCGCCCGGACGGGTCAGCAATCACGTCGTTAAAGCGGCTTTCTCGTTCTTCTTCTAGCTGATCAATCAGCGTGGTAACTTTGCCATTGTGCCAACGGCGATCGCCCCCCGCGCTTGAAACAACAACAGCGACCCATCGACCTGAACTGTGACCCCCCCTATAGGCTCACCCGCATAGATTTGCTCACTGGTATTGGTTGCAGGGTCATAACGAAACAAATGACCCGCAGGAATATCTGTCCAGTAGAGACGCTGCTCAGCCGGATGCCAGAGCGGCCCTTCAGCGTTTTCACATCGATAGTCAACAAGAATGGAAGGTGGTTTCATCACGAGTAGTTTTCGAGTGGGCAGACTACAGGGTGTTGAGGCATGATTTCAACAAAATGTGCCGTTTTATTGTTGTGGCACAACTCTTTCACTCTACAAGGCCATTCCGTAGCAGGATGGCAAAGGTAAGCAAATTGGAGAACCTGGAATTATTAAGCTTGAAAGCAAAAGTGATTGACCTCTTTCGCTTTTCAAAGTGCGCCAGGGAACGTAAGATTACTGAGTTCCTTGAGAGGGAACTTGCTGTTTGTTGTTTAGTCAAGTAAAAACACTGTAGAGAAGCACAGTTGAAGGCTTTAGTCTCAAATTAGTTAAGAGATTAACCAGGATGGCGTGATTTGCCTGAGACAAATGGTTCGCTTGATCCGCTTCTGTCGCTCTGAGTGTTTGCTGTAAATTTCTCGCTCTACGCTACAACCTTATTCACTGATTAGCCTCCAACTCCAGGAGAGTCCCATGAAAGATTTTGTCCTTGATGCCCCAAATGAAAACCGCTACACCTACTTTGTCGCCCACTACGGCAAGGATTTTTACAAACAAACGGCTGTCCTAAATGTTAAACATGACTTTAGTGACTCCATTCAAACCCTACACATTTTGATCAGACATCGGATTAATGAAGTGTTAGGAGCAGATACGCCGTCCTGCTACCACATTCTGGCTCTTGCAGCCCCAGAAGCAATCCCCGTTTAGGGTTGAGAGGTTCGGACAGTTGTATCTATGCGGTCTAAAGAGAAGGGAGGCACAGGGTTTTGTACCGTGCCTCCCTTCTCTTTAACTTATAGACAAATGCCTGAGTTCTGTGAAAGCCTGGAAACGAGGCAATCAGTTCGCTGGCTGGGGTGATTCGGGCATTGAGAAGGTGATTTCCTCGACCTGTCCGCGATCGCCCATCAGTTGCGGTTGTTCTCCATTCTGGGACACCATGACCGCACCTGCGTCACCCGTCCGAATGGTGATTTGCTCGGTTGCCTGCCAGACGCGGCGATCGCCTGCCTGCATCACCCCTTCATGTTCAATCACGCCGTCTACTGTCACCCTAACCCAAGCCTGATCTAGCAACGATAGGCTGACAAACAAAGTTGAGTCGGCAGCGCTGAGAGTAGAGGCATCAGTAGCGCATTGCCAAGCGTCAGTGCGACAGGTGATTTGCTCTCCTTCTAGAGTTTCACCCTGCTGCGTGAGACGAGCATTCCCTGTCAAAATCAGCAGTCCCTGGTCCTCAAAGTATTGAATCTGTTCTGCAAATCCTTCTAGCTGCCGCTCCGGGTAGGTCAGGCGAACATTGCCCGTAGCTGTCAAAGTACCTGTGTCTGGGTCAATTTGCTGAACATCAGACTGTAGACTGATCCCCGGCTCATCGGATTGTTGAGCCTGGGATTGTTGAGTCTGGGCTAGAGTTTGGGTAGTCGTGAGGTTGGCGATCGCACCCAACAAAACAGCGCTCAGCAAAACCTTTGACACGGGACGAAAAATGATGCAAATGGAGGGCAACATAGCGCGACTACCCAGATAAGTTGATTTGGATTCTAGTGACTCAACGCAAGAATGGATGTTCCCAAACGGATAATTTCAGCGGGATCATGTAGGAACTTGCCGCACCTGCGCCTCAACCTTGAGCGTTACCTTACCTTCTCTCACATCCATCTTGGCCAATCGAAGTGCCATGCCCTCTAGAGCAAAATAAGGCAGACTCGCCCACTCCTGCATCTTTTGCATTATGGCGATCGTAATGTCAAGTCCAATGCCTTCTCCAGATATACAGCGAAACTCTTCTAACCGAATGGGATGATCATCGGTGCGAGGGCAGGCAATCGAGCAAAAACTAATCTGACGACTAGTATTCTGGTCGTTGATTTGCATCGTGCCATCAATCCCCAACCTGCCTCCTTCCAGCAAGTGAATCTGAATCGGCAGCTTGATTTCGAGAATGACGATGCGATCGGGCAGCTTTAGCTCCACAATTGGCAGTTTTCCTCGAACATAATCTGAGTTAATAGCCTGATTAATGTCTGCTTCAGTTAGCTCTAGCTGAACAGTTGTGTTAACGGGCTGATTTAATTTAACCTGACCCAAAAGCGCGTTGAGCAAATCAACTGCAACATTGTCAGTATGCAGTTCTAGCTTATGTACACGAATTCCTTCTTGCAAGACTAGACCCTGCCCCTCAATCGAAACAGAATCTACTTTACCCTGGATGATTTTAAGGATGCTGGTTTGAATATTTACATCCAAAGCTTCTGCGGCATTAAGTTGACTCGATAGCCCCCTTTCAACAATTTGTGAAAAAGCCTGTTCTTCAAGGCTTGCATCATCTGACATCTTTTTGGTTAACTCCCAGTATTTGACCAATCGCTCGAATCAGCAGACATTAAATGCGCCAAATGCAGGCTCATTCAACTTTTAACCCTTTAGAAGTCACCATAAGGGTTGGTTTTGCGAACCGCCTCTATATCCCGATAGAAGCTATCAAGGGCAGAACTTGACAGGCGTAGCGCTATGCAAAGTCGGTAAAAAACTCCAGGAATAGCGAGAATAGTTAGGGTGCGTTCTTTGTGGAGGGTTGAGATTGGCTAGAACTAAATTGTGGAAGGCGTTGACATCATCAGGTAAATCTCGAAAGCTACGCTTGCAGCCCTTAAACCAATCACCGACTGCCGCAACCTCTCCGCTAAAACGCCTGATTCACTATGGACGCGCTTACCGACGACAAATTTGGCTGGCTTCGGCTTGCTCGGTGTTAAACAAATTATTTGACTTGGCTCCCCCTGCCCTGATCGGAATTGCAGTGGATGTCGTGGTCGAGCAGCAGGACTCTATGCTGGCTCAATTAGGTCTGGAGTCGGTATTTGGTCAGCTTTTGGCGCTGACGCTGCTGAGCATGGTGATTTGGGGGCTAGAGTCTACTTTTGAATATGCCTACGCTCGGCTCTGGCGCAACCTGGCCCAGACGATTCAGCATGACCTGCGACTGAATGCTTACAGCCATGTGCAAAACCTGGAGCTTTCCTATTTTGAGTCGCGCAGTACGGGCGGCTTGATGTCGATTCTGAACGATGATATTAACCAGCTAGAGCGGTTTCTAGACTTTGGGGCGAACGAAATTCTGCAAGTTGCAACGACAGTGGTGATTATTGGTGTCGCCTTTTTTGTTCTCGCGCCCACTGTAGCCTGGATGTCGATGCTGCCGATGCCGTTTATTTTGTGGGGGTCGGTTGCGTTTCAGCGTCTCCTCGCCCCCCGATATGCCGATGTGCGGGAGAAGGTGAGCTTGCTGAACGGGCGGCTTTCTAACAACCTCAGCGGCATCACGACGATCAAGAGTTTTACCACTGAAGAATACGAGATTCAACGGCTGACCCTGGAAAGTGAGTCTTATCGGCAGAGCAATCGAAGGGCGATCGCCCTCAGCGCTGCCTTTGTCCCCCTGATCCGGATTATCATTTTGGTAGGTTTCACGGCAACATTGCTCTATGGCGGTTTAGAAGCTTCTAGGGGCGTGATTTCAGTCGGTACTTACAGCGTTTTAGTCTTCCTGACTCAGCGATTGCTTTGGCCATTGACCCGTCTGGGCGAAACTTTGGATCAGTATCAGCGGGCAATGGCTTCCACTGCACGGGTGATGAATTTGCTCGACACAAAAATTGCTGCGCCACCCGGACACCTTGCTCTGCCGACTGATTCTGTAAAAGGTGAGTTAATTTTGCGGGATGTCAGCTTTGCCTACAGCGACCAGGTTCCGGTGATCGAACATCTGTCGCTGCACATTCCAGCAGGCAAAACGATCGCCATTGTTGGCTCAACCGGATCTGGCAAAAGCACGTTGGTGAAACTGCTGCTCAGGCTTTACGAAATTCAGTCTGGCTCAATTACTCTAGATGGCTTTGAACTGCGTGATCTGCAACTGCGAAATCTGCGACAGGCAATCGGGCTGGTTAGCCAGGATGTGTTTTTGTTTCACGGCACGGTTTGGGAAAACATTACCTACGGCACTCCTGACGCTAGCCACACGGATGTGATCGCAGCGGCGGAAATTGCTGAGGCGCACGAGTTTATTCAACGGCTACCGCAGGGGTACGACACGATTGTAGGCGAACGGGGACAAAAACTGTCAGGCGGACAGCGACAGCGATTGGCGATCGCCCGGGCTATTCTCAAAAATCCGCCTATCCTGATTCTAGATGAAGCCACCTCTGCGGTAGATAACGAAACGGAGGCGGCGATTCAGCGATCGCTAGAGCGCATCACCCAAAACCGCACAACAATTGCGATCGCCCATCGCCTTTCCACTATCCGCAACGCCGACTGCATTTACGTGATGGAATACGGACGCTTGATCGAGCAAGGGAAGCACGAGGAATTGCTGGAGCGACAGAGCATCTATGCCAGCCTCTGGCGAGTGCAAATGGGTTTGAAGTGATCTTCAATTCAGATCTGCGGCTTTTCAGACTCGACTTTAGCCATTTGAAGTGCTGGTGCCCTTGCCCTATCGTCTCCACACCAACATCATGAATCAGTTGCAGTATGGCCCTCCCTTCATCGCTGTAAGCGGGATCAGACTTGAACTGACCTTTTTTGCGTGAGCTTAGGCAGGCGATCGCCCCTTCACAAAGACCCCCTTCCGCTAAGATACAGACAGTACTTTTCAGGCAAACTTTCGGCTGGCGTTCTGGTATCAATAGCGTGTTTCAACGGTTTTTTCCTTTTTTAAGAGTTCTGATTCTCAGTTTCATGGTGCTGCTGCTTGCAGGCTGTACTTTGCCACAGGTCAGTGCCGAAGAGCGGCTGTTTTTAGATCTTTCCCTTGACTTTTTAGGCGAATACCAATTACCCAGCGATACGACACTTGAAGACACGCCCGTGCGAGGACTGTCGGCTCTTGCCTATGACCGACAGGGCGATCGCTTCTACGCTCTCTCAGATGATCGCAGCGAGTTTGCGCCTGCCCGCTTCTACACGCTGAAGCTAAACCTGGACGGTGAGGGGGGTGAGGGGCGATCGCCGGAGTCGAAATTGAAAACGTAACTACCCTGCTTGGAGAAAACGGAGAACCCTTTGCCACAGGCACAATCGACCCTGAAGGGCTTGCTCTCTCTCCCCGTCAAACCGTCTTCATTTCCACAGAAGGGGTTGCCTCTGAGGGCATTCCTCCCTTCATAGATGAATTTGACCTGGCGACAGGTGAATGGCAGCAACGCCTGCCGATTCCAGAACGCTATGTACCTAAAACTGTAGAAGGTCAGCCCCAGGGCGTACAAAACAACCTCGGCTTTGAAGCCCTGACGCTCAACCCTGGAGGCTTCAGCACAACCTGGCTAGAACCCTTTCGCCTGTTTGCCGCAACCGAGTCAGCGCTGGAGCAAGACCGCCAGCCTACCTCAGAAGAAACGGCAGACACGCAGCCAGTTTACAGCCGTTTCCTGCACTACCTGATTGGCGATGAGTTGCCCGTGCTGATTGCAGAGTACCTTTATCCTAATGATGTGCCGCCCCTGCTCACGGTGAATGGTTTAACTGAGCTAGTCGTGCTAGATCAAGGCGGACATTTCCTTAGCCTGGAACGCTCCTTTGGCATTGCGGGAGCAGGTGCCCGCATCTTTGAAATCGCCACAGGGGGAGCCACAGATACATCCGGCATTCCTAAATTAAACGGGTTGGGCGGCATTGAGCCAATTCGCAAGCGGCTGTTGCTCGACCTGGCAGATTTAAACATTCCCCTAGACAACCTCGAAGGAATGACTCTGGGGCCACAGTTGCCCGATGGCACTCAGAGTTTGCTGCTGGTTAGCGACGACAACTTTAATCCAGATCAGTTTACTCAGTTTCTGCTGTTTCGCCTGGGTGGGATGCGGCGTGGGGCGTGAGTTTCCCTGGTATGATGGAGTTCCATAATGCAGCATCCTCAGCGGGATATTGCTAGATATACGGTTGTTTCTTTCCAAAAATGCCTTGAGTGCCTAGCAGGTTAGTTGGCGAATTGCTGTTGGTGCGATACGCTCAAGATCTTGGAGTAATGAGCATCCGCATGGACGAGCGGAGCCTGTTCCCGTTTATTCGTGAGATCTCAGTGAATCATCTGTCATGCAACCACCCATTCCCACCGGGACTGTTCTACAAACCGCTACCGCTTGTTAAGTATGTTGGGGCAAGGGGGGTTTGGTCGTACCTACCTGGCAGAAGACTTGGGGCGTTTTAACGA
>JAAUTN010000266.1 GCA_012031415.1 Leptolyngbyaceae cyanobacterium SM1_4_3
ATTTTGGATTTTGGATGGAATTTATCTCAGAATCCCAACTCCTCTAGTGCTACGGCACAGAGCACTATCCAAAATCCGAAGAGTACGGAGTCAGGAGTCAGGAGTCAGGAGTTAACACCCAAAATCCAAGATCCAAATCCGAAATCATCCCGACCCACATTCTCACCAAACCCCCCAGCGCCGAACTCAAACCCGGACAGGTCGATCAAGACTCTTTGCCGTCTTATGAAATTTTGGATGACATTCTCGATCGCCTGATTCACAAACATCAGTCGCCCGACGAGATCGTGACCGCTGGACATGACCCAGCCATCGTTGAGAAAGTTGGGAAACTGGTGACTCGCGCCGAATTTAAGCGCAAACAGGCTCCTCCGGGGTTAAAAATTACCGATCGCGCCTTTGGAACGGGGTGGCGAATGCCCATTGCAAATAGGTGGATAGTGGGTATCCATTCAAAAATCAGACAGGATTCTTATACAGTTTGAGTGTGGAGTATTTTTCGTGGAATTCCTCAGATGGCAGTCACAACTCAGCACCTTATCCGTCTCAAACAGCAAAGCAAGCCCATCGTTGCCCTTACTGCCTGGGATTATCCGTCTGCCCAACTGATCGACCAGGCTGGAGTAGACCTGATTTTAGTGGGAGATACATTGGGCATGGTGGTGTTGGGATATGAAACCACGATTCCTGTGACTTTGGACGAGATGTTACACCATGCCAAAGCAGTTCGACGCGGGGTTAAGCAGGCGTTACTGGTATTTGATCTGCCGTTTCTGAGCTATCAAGAAAGTCCGGCTCAGGCTCTCCATTCCGCTGGGCGTGCCCTTAAAGAAACAGGAGCGCAGGCGATTAAATTAGAGGGTGGCTATCCGGTTATGGTGGAGACGGTTGCTCATTTGGTGCAGGTCGGAATTCCCGTTTTGGGTCACATTGGTCTAACGCCGCAGTCGGTCCACAAGTTTGGTGGCTTCAGGAAACAGGGTAATTCACCGGAGGCAAAGGAGCAAATTTTGCAGGAGGCGATCGCCTCGAACAAGCCGGAGCCTTTGCTCTCATCCTGGAACACATTCCCTCTGACCTGGCGCAGCAAATTTCCCAAAAACTCACCATTCCCACCATTGGCATCGGCGCTGGACCACACTGTGACGGTCAAGTGCTTGTCACCCATGATTTGCTGGGTCTATCCGACTGGCAACCGCCCTTTGCCAAAACCTATGCCAATTTGCGAGAAACGATTACTCAAGCCGTTCAAACCTACAGCACTGAAGTGAGAGAACACAAGTTTCCACAGGAGTAGTTGTTAGAGGATGTTTGAAAAGTTCAATCTATAACCCAGAAGACTGTAGGGGCATAGCTTTTATGAGGGCGTAGCATTCGCAAGGGTGTAACATTCGGAAGGGCGTAGTCCCCGTAGGGGCGTAGCATTCGGGCAAGAACTTTCGGTCTGTTCCGGGTCTACCTGCCGAATGCTGCACCCCTACGGGATTGGGGGTTATAGATTAGATTCTTTAAATGGATTCTTACGGGTTTGGAGTTTTGAGATGGGCGATCGCCTACCTCTTCAAGAGAACTACCCTATCACTGGGAAGGATTGCTGGGATGTAACTGGTCTTGCTGCCAGGAAATAGGGTTGTGATGAATGTATTGACGGATAAATTGCAATGACTTCTCATCACGGATGATATGTTCGTAGTAATTGCGCTGCCACATTGGGCTTCCTGGCGATCGCCTCATTCGATTCCCCAACCGAGTCGTCACCGATTTAAAATTCAAAACAATCGCCCCCACCGACCCCGCAACCACCCGTAGGGGCGAGGCATTCGGCAAACGATCTTTGGCGATATCAGACGATTCCCGCCCGAATGCCACGCCCGGTTCGGAAAATGCCCCGGTTGTATCAAACGATTCCTGCCCAAATGCCGCATCCGCCTGTATTTTGTGATCCGAACCGGGCGTGGCATTGGGAGGGAGATGGTCGGTGGGGGGTTGGGAATTGTGATCCAATGCCGCGCTCCTACGGGGTGGGTTTGATTGGTTATCCGAATGGGGGGTTGGGTTAATACCAGGATGTCGTGAATGTGATTGGGCATGACCACAAATGCGTCCAGTTCAAGGTTTGAAAAATGGAAAGGTAGGCGTTGCCAACAGGCATGAACCCTTTGCCCCAATTCATTCAACCGCATCTCACCATTGATGATTTCACCAAACAAACAGTCCCGCTGATAGGCACAAATGGTGATGAAATACAGTCCTGCGGCGGTGTAATCATATCCTTTCAGCCGAATCGATCGCCGATGATGTTTGTCCGGGTCATATTTCATGGAATCTACCAATTCATCTGATCGGTAGAATTCCCGTTGAGAGGGGCGATCGCTTTACTCCACCAGCATCGGTAACCGTGAGAGGTTTACTTTGGAGCTTTGAGTAGGGCGATCGCACTCCTGATCACGATGTTCCATATTCTGAGGTCAAAGCTCCGTGTTCTGAAGTCGGAAATTCAAGCTTTGAGGTCAAAGTTCCGTGTTCTGAAGCCAGAGTTTCAGGTTCTGAAGTCGAAGTTTCAGGCTTTGAGGTCAGAATTTCGTGTTCCGAGGTCAGAATTTCGTGTTCCGAGGTCAGAATTTCGTGTTCTGAAGTCGGAGTTTCGTGTTCTGAGGTTGAAGGGTGAAGGTTGGAGGTCAAAGCTTCAATTATCGTAGAAGGGCAATAAACCCCGCTTGTTCAAAGTGCTTATCGTAGGCTAAGGCTTCGAGAATATTTCGTTGCTGCATGATGCAAAATGAAGCACAGTCCGTATGGCTCCAAGCTTTGTCGGCTCTCTGCTCATAGAGATTAAGGGATTGCCGAAACAGATTGCTGGTTTGAGGTACGACCTCGATTCTAGGATTGTCAAATGATTGTTTGACAAACTGAACGACTGCTTGCCTGAAAGCACTTTCCCGTTTAGAAAAGGAATTTAAGACTTCGGTGAAAACCATTTCGCTGGTCAAGATTTGAAAAGGCTCCAAAGAATTAGAAAGCTTAACAGCTTTAATACGCAGATCATCCGCAGGATTCAGGATTGCAATCCAATAACCCGCATCTGCAAAAACAGTTTTCATTCCTCTTCCTTAGGTGAGCCGTACAAGTAATGATCGACGTTCTTAGAAAGATCTTTGGGTAGCTTTTCCCATTCTTCTCTGGGAACTTGGGCACTAATTTCTTCAACAAACTGTAGAAAAGGTGGAAGACCAGGGGATTGATCAGAACTATCAACCTGTTTCTCCTCAGTCCTTTGCTTTAGTCGAGTTTTAATAAATAACAGGAAATCTAAGACTTCCTGTACAACAAAGTCAGGAGTCCGGTTGAGTTCTTGGATAAGTTGTTCTCTAGCACTAGTCATGATATTTCTCCTTACGGGGCATCGACTTTTCAAAAGGAAGGAAGTATCAGAATTCTAGCAAGGGGCGATCGCAGGTTAAAGGGCGAGAGTTGGGGTCAAAGCTTCAATTATCGTAGAAGGGCAACAAACCCCGCTTGTTCAAAGTGCCTGTCATGGGCTAAGGCTTCGAGAATATTTCGTTGCTGCATCAAGTAGAATGAGGCACAGTCGGTCAAGCTCCAGGCTTGATCGGGTCGTTGCCGATATAAGTTTAAGGCTTGGTGAAATAGATCACTGGTTTGGGGAATAACTTCGACATTGGGCTGACGAAAGGAGCGCTCCATCAACGTAACAGCGTTCTGTCGGAGGTATGCCCCCTGCTTTGAGAATGAATTTAGCACTTCAACGAAAACCATTTCGCTGGTGACAATGCGGAGGGCTATCAGGGAAGTGGTGACATCGATTGCGGTTTGATGTAGCCCATCATCAGAATTGAGGATTGCAATCCAGTAACCTGTGTCAGCAAACACAGTTTTCATTCTTCAACCTTTGGAGAACCGTACAGATAGTGATCAACGTTTTTTGAAAGGTCTGTAGGAAGTTTTTTCCACTCTTCGTCCGGCACTTGGGCACGAATTTCATCGATCATGCTAAGAAACGATTGGGCTGAGAAATCTGGAGATTCGGATATCTCGGTTTGATCCTCAATAGGAACTACATTTTCATCCTCAGCTAACAAGACAATCACCCGCACTTTAGCAGAATGGGCAACCTGTAACGGTTGATCCAGTGTTAGCCGCCCTGTTGGGTCGATCGTTCCAGTGGTTTCAAAAGCTTGCATGAGTTCTTTAAAGGAAGGGTATATCAGAATTTTAGCAAGGGGCGATCGCAGATTGAAGGGTAAGGGTTGGAGGGCGATCGCTTTACTCCACCAGCATTAGCAACCGTGAGAGGTTTACTTTGGAGTTTTGAGTAGGGCGATCGCACTCCTGATCACGATGTTCCATGTTCTGAAGTCAAAGCTCCGTGTTCTGAAGTCGGAATTTCATGTTTTGAGGTTGGAGGGTGAGGGTTGGGGGGCGATCGCCTCCATTAGCAGCCAGTTGTCTTATCAGAGGTTTGAGCTATCTTGGATAAAATCTTCTGAGCTATGTCATGTTCACACTTCGTCTTACTCAGTATGCTGACAGCGAACCAAATTTTTACCGAATTGAAGTGACTTTGGAGGGAGATAGTGTCAGACAAACGGCGACGGTACGTTTTAAGTTTGAACTGAAACTTCAGGAACAGGAGAACATCCGCTGGTATTTGGAAGATTATCTTCAATATCTCTCTGATCCTGCACCTCAGATTGCTGCAAAGATTGAGAAACGAATGGCGGAGATCGGAGTTGAGCTATTCACAGCAATTTTTGAGGGAAATGATGATGCTCGTGACCTGTGGATAGTTCTGCGTGAGAACTTGCATCGTACTCGTGTGGAGATTTTGACAGAGCTAGCCCAGGCAACGACAATTCCCTGGGAATTATTGCGCGACCCCCAAACGGATACTTGTTTGGCATTGCGATCGCCCGCGTTTGTTCGCAGTTATTTGCAGTCTGCTCAACGCTCACGATTGCCTCAAGCTAATGGAGACGCGATTCGGATTCTACTGGTGATTTGTCGTCCACAAGGCAGAGAAGATGTACCGTTTCGCTCAATTGCTAATCGGTTGATTAAGGGACTTGGCACCAGACCTGATGGGTTTCAGTTGGATGTGTTGCGTCCACCAACCTTCAACCAACTCAGTGACACCTTGCAGCAAGCCAAGGTGCAAGGCAAACCTTATCACGTTGTTCATTTTGATGGACATGGCGTTTTTTTGGATGCGGTAGCTGAAACATCAGGAACCTCTCCTGACCCCAAAAATATGCGGGGATATCTAATATTTGAGAATCCCGACTATCAGAAAAAGCAAGAGTGGATACATGGGAAGTTACTTGGAAAGGTTTTGGTGGATTCCGACGTGCCGCTACTGATTCTCAATGCCTGCCGCTCGGCTCATGCAGAAGCTTTGGAGCAACCATCCCAAGCTGATAGCGGTAACTCAGGACGGTTTAACTCTCAGACTCGACTACGAGCTTTTGGATCGTTAGCGCAAGAAGTGATGGATGCCGGAGTAGCAGGTGTTGTTGCCATGCGATACAACGTCTATGTGATGACTGCTGCTCAATTTGTTGCAGGTCTATATACATCATTAGTGCAGGGACAGACGCTAGGCGAGGCTGTCACATCGGGACGGAAGCAGTTGAGCGAACGGTACGAGAAGTCACTTATAAGCCCGTTGCTTTGCAGGATTGGTTGGTGCCTGTCGTGTATGAGGCTGCCCCCATTGCCCTTTTCTCTGCCTCCACTCACTCGCAAACGCTAACGATCACGTTGCATGAGAATGATCCGTTGCCCACTACAGAAATGCTGGATGTTCAACTTCCCACAACTCCAGATATCGGATTCCTTGGGCGCGATGAGACGTTGCTGGCAATTGACCGGGCATTTGACAATCATGCGATTGTGCTACTTCATGCCTTTGCTGGAAGTGGAAAAACTAGTGTAGCAGCAGAGTTTGGACGCTGGTATGCCTTAACAGGCGGCTTGCTAGAGTCTGGAAGACAGGGATACGTATTGTTCACGTCATTCCAGCGATATTTATCTCTGTCAAGGGTGCTGGATAAGCTCGGTCAAGTTTTTGAGCGCGATTTGGAGCGATCGGGAATTCATTGGCTGTCATTAAGCGATGAACAGCGACGGACTGTGGCATTGCAGGTGTTGTCGAAAGTTCCGGTGTTGTGGATTTGGGACAATGTGGAACCCATTGCTGGATTTCCGGATGGTGAGACTCAACGCTGGAGTGAAGCCGAACAGCAAGAACTAGCAGACTTCCTGCGAGATGCTCGAAACACCAAAGCTAAATTTCTGCTGACTTCTCGACGGGATGAACGAGAGTGGTTAGGGGATTTACCTGTACGGGTGCGAGTGCCATCAATGCCGATGCTGGAACGGGTGCAGTTTGCACGGGCATTAGCAGAAAAGCATGAATACGGTTCAGTTGATGTAGGAAATTGGCTACCCTTGCTGAGATATACCCAAGGTAATCCATTGACGATTACAGTAGTTGTCAGTCAAGCCCTGCGTAACGGGTTTAGAAGTAAAGACCAAGTTGAGAAATTTGTTGCTGACTTGCGTTTCGGTGAAGCTGAACTGGATGATGACGAGAGTGAGGGACGCTCCAAATCATTAGGAGCATCTTTGAAGTACGGTTTTTCTAATACTTTCAATGATCATGAGCTTCAACAGCTAGCATTGCTATATTTTTCCAAGGCTTCGTGAATGTAGGAACACTATGCATAATGGGTCTTCCCGAAGCGGAGTGGTGTATCTCAACAGTGCGCGGCTTAACATTTGAAGCTTGTGAAAAACTACTTGATCGGGCTGCCGCAGTTGGTTTACTTACTAAACTTGTTGAAAATCACTACAGTACTCACCCTGTTCTGCCGTGGTATTTCAAGGGATTGTTTGATCAATATTATCTAACAGTCAGCAGTAGTAATTTAGGGTTGCCTGCTTGTGCTTTCGTAGAAGCAATAGCTGTATTAGGGAATTACTGCAACAACCAATACGATGAGGGAAATCGTGATGTTATTGCTTCTCTGAGATGTGAAGAAGCTAATCTACTATACGCGCAGCAGTTAGCGCAAACGAATGGTCAGTGGCGTGCCTTACTAAAAGTAGTACAGGGTTTACGAACACTTTACGAGTACATGGGGCATCGAATAGCGTGGAGGCGGCTTGTAGCTGAAATCAAGCCAATTTTTGTTGATCGAGCTACAAATGGTTCCTTTCCAGAACTTGACGAGGAGTGGAGCATCGTTACTGAATACTGCGTACAACTTGCCCGTGAAGAACAACGATGGGCTGAGGCTGAGGAACTCAATCGAGCGCGGGTAGAATGGGCACAATATCGCGCTTCTTCCATTCTCGCCTTGGCTCCCCAGAAGCTAGATGCTCTTGAATACCAGGCTGTTCGATCGTTAGCAGTAATGCTGCATGAGCGAGGACAAATTTGCCGAGAGCAAGGTAAACCTAATTGTATTGAAGCTTATGAAGAAGCATTTAGATTACTAGAGCAAATTGGAGATCAAGCGAGTGCTGCTGTTTATGCTCTCAATACAGGACATGCGTATTCACAAGTACCTACTATTCGGGATTTGTCAAAAGCAGAGCAATGGTACAAACATAGCTTACAACTCCGTCCCCAGAGTGATTTTCTAGGACGTAGCAAGTGTTTGACTGAACTGGGAAGAATTGCCCATGAATATTTTCACGAAGGTCGTTCCTTTGGGCATTCGGAAACACAACTATCTCACCACCTCAACCAGTCAATTCAATTCTTTGATCAAGCCCTCAATCTACTCCCTCAAAATGCAATAACTGCTTTAGCCGTAGCTCATAACCAACTTGGCAACGTCTGTAGGAGTGCCGGAGATTTTGACCGTGCTTTTCTAAACTACCGCGAAGCTATTTGTTATCAAGAAGCTCAGGGAGATCTCTATGGTGCTGCTGACACCCGTTTCAATGTTGCTCTCATCCGAACACAAGCTGGACGTTTTGATGAAGCTCTACTATATGCTCAAGCTGCCATTAGCAACTATGAAGCCTTTGGCGGTCGAGCAATGAGAGACATACAAGAGGTGCAGAAGATAATTAACCTAATTGAAGACCTTCAGAAAAATTAAGAAGATGAATAATGACAACTGGTTTGATGATCTCCCTGAATTGGTAAGTTGCCCTCTACTAAAGCTGCTGGTAAGCCTCGTGAAGTTGGTGAAACTAGTATTTCACCTTGAAAAGCGATCGCGGTATGATCAATCAAAGCAGAACTGGGTTTGGAGGTGTCAATGAAAATCAAAGTGGTAATTCATGAAGCCGAAGAGGGCGGATTTTGGGCAGAAGTTCCTGCTATTCCAGGCTGTGCGACCCAGGGTGATACCTTTGAGGAACTTTTACAGAATCTCTACGAAGCGATCGAAGGTTGTTTGTCAGTGGATGTCGAGTTTTTAGAAGTAGGAGATAACGATCGCATCTTAGAAATTGCAGTATGAAATCCATTTCAGGCAAAGACTTCGCGAAGGTCTTAGAGCAAAATGGATGGGCTTTATTACGGGTTCAGGGGAGCCATCATATTTATGGAAAACCAGGAGTTCCAGATCGAATTTCAATTCCTATTCACGGCAATAAATCACTGAAAACGGGTTTGCTTCGACATTTTCTGAAAGTTGCTAAACTATCCGATGATTTTCAACCTATCCCTGAACCTAATGGTGATTTAGAAAAGGACTGAATAAGCCTTTTTAAATGTTAAGGTTTAGAACGATAATATTACCCCTCTAAACCCTCAAATCCTTTCGCATGGATACTGCTCTTTGGTTCGATGACTTACCAGTACTTGGAAAACTGCCTCTTGCTGAAGCTGCTGTCAAACTAAGCGAAATGGGTGAAATCGAGGATGCTGAAGTTCTAGAGGTTGCTGAGAAAAATGATCCCCTTACCTTTGGGGTTTGGCCTTTTTGGGGTAATAAACTCTATAAACACACGGCTCATACTTTTGGCTATCTTGCTCCTGCTCCTCCCAACAGTCGCGACTTACCGATTCAATCTGCTAACAACATTACTCCTGATCTCACCCTGAAGGGCGATCGCATCAAAATTACCCTCAACGTTTTGCGTGTTGCTGCTTACCCAGGTGGTGGCACCCATCAAATCTTGTTTGACTTTTACGCTCAAAATCAACTCCCTGAAACTACTGAACATCTTCACTTCAACAGCATCTATCGAGTTCGGGAAGGTGAACGTGCTGCCTTACTCAACTACCCCATATTTCTAGGTTTAAGTGTTGGTAGCAATGGTTTAACCTTCAAATGCTACACCGTTAATGTCAAAAATGAGGAAGATGAAGCCGCAATTCAGTTTTTAGAATCTGATGCATTCAAAACTGGTTTGCAATTGGCAACCACTGTGCAACCTGCAATCAAACCCCTATCTGAAATGGCAATGGGGTTCACAAGGGCGATCGCTAATCGTCACAAGAACGCTCCTGTACAGGACATCCAGATTGGTTTAGATTTCAGCAATAACCCAATGGGCGCTCACTTGGCAGAAGGTGTTTACATTGCGGTGCAAATTCCCGAAACACTAACTCGCGTCTGGGATTGGAGTGATTGGATCTACGATACCAGCACAGGACAGATTGTTAAGGATTACAGCCGCGATCAGTTGATTCCTTACAACTACATTGCTTTTGGTATCAGTCGATATGAGGGAAGTTAAACGAACCACTGGCAAGGAAAGAACCATTACCCCTGCGATAAATTGCAATGCTCATCAAACTGAATGAAAACTTGAGTGATATCCACCCCAGGTTTTTAAGGCAACTGGGCACAAGTGCGATCGAGTGACGAGGTGCAGCTTTTTCCCAGTCTTTTGTGGGATGGGCATCTTGCCCGTCCAATTCAAGCAAGTAAGATGCCTGCTCCACAGGAAATCAGGCTTCCAAGACTTGAGTTTTACATTGCCTCAATGATCAATGACCCATCACCCATCACCCATCACCCTAAGCGTAAAGTCCTGCAACGTACT
>JAAUTN010000267.1 GCA_012031415.1 Leptolyngbyaceae cyanobacterium SM1_4_3
TGGGGGACTTTGAGGCTTCATTTTGGCTACTTCAATGGGCAAAATTCGATTCATGCAAGAAATCTATTGAACAGCCACTAGACGCAGCCTAATCTGCTTCTAGCCTACGCCTTCATGCGTTTGCCCTGCA
Source organism: Leptolyngbyaceae cyanobacterium SM1_4_3 (assembly GCA_012031415.1). Taxonomy (GTDB): domain Bacteria; phylum Cyanobacteriota; class Cyanobacteriia; order Elainellales; family Elainellaceae; genus JAAUTN01. The sequence continues at coordinate 131 of JAAUTN010000267.1, forward strand.
TCATAAAAGCAGCCACAAGTCAGAAACAAGTCAGTCATTCTCAGGCTTGAACTCAGTTAGCCGTGAAGTCTAATGAATATATCGGGTTCAAACAAACCGAACCTGATGTTCAACAAAACTTCAGCTTCTTAAAGGAGAAGAACATGAGACCAGTGCCGAGTGGTATTGCGTACACTTATCCCCCAACTGCTTATAAAGATGGCAGAAAATCTGTTTGTGAAATTCCCGATGATTATGTTCAATCTGCACTATCTGAATCTGACTACCAAGATCTCAGCAGTGAATTTGGGGTAGAGGTTGCCCTTGTCAAAGCCGTCATGAAAGTTGAATCTAATGGTTCTGGTTTCCTTCTCAAGGAAGCAGCGCCATCTCGTCCAAAGATTCTATTTGAAGGGCATTGGTTCTACAAGCTAACTCCCAAACCAGTTTCTAAAATTCGCCCTGACTTGTCCTATGCCAAGTGGGACAAGTCTAAATATAGAGGAGGTTCAGGCGAATGGGAACGCCTGCTTGACGCGATGGAATTTGATGAGATTCAAGCATTGAAGTCTGCTTCATACGGGCTGGGGCAAGTGATGGGATTTAATTATCCTGCTGCTGGCTGTACTTCAATTCAGCAGTTCATTCAAGAAAGCTTTGCTGGAGAGTACTGGCAAGCAAGACACATGATGAACTTCATCAGAACCAAGGGTTTGCAAGATGAGCTTCAACAGAGAGACTGGCGTGAATTTGCAGAGACATACAACGGACCAGGCTATGCAAAAAATCAGTACCACATCAAGCTTGAAAGGGCTTATCAAGAGGCTCTTGCTGGCAAAATTTGAAAACTTGAAAGCTAATTGAAATTTCAACCTGCGTTCTTTAGCATCGATAACCCACATCATGACTGGACTATTCTCATGAACAAACTTCTGATCTCAACTGCCGTTCCATTGAAGGACGTTGACCAAGACACTGCAAAATGGGTTCAAGCTCAGCTAGTTACTGCGGGGTATCTCCCAGCGGACGATCGTGACCACGATGGCGTTGCCGATAACATTGACGGATTGATTGGCGATCGCACTCTTAAAGCATTTGCCGAATTCAAGCAAGATTTCTACCTAGAATATCCAGACCTGCTCGGTGCTAGCACGATCGATTTTCTGGCGAACGCTGAGCCAAAGCAGGTTGCCGAGGGAGACAATGCACCCACCGCCGACGACCAGACAGCTCCCACAGCAGTCAATCCAGATGCAGGCAGCAAAACTGGAGCCTCGGCAACGCTGCCGAAAGTGGGGCTGGTGTACGAAAACGAATTTGTCGTTCCTGGCACATACATTACCTGGGGAGAAATGACCAAGGGGCTGAAGAGAATACCGATCGCCTCTACAGAGTTTGGCAGTGCCGAGTCGGTTGTGCTTAACATGATTGAACTGGCTACAGTGTTTGGCAAAATTAGAACCAAGTTTGGTTCTCCTATCGCAGTGACGAGTGGGTATCGCCCCCCAAATCTCAAGATTGGTGCGAAACAATCACAGCACAAGTATGGGCGAGGCTTGGATCTGCGGCCACTCAACGATGATTTTATGACGCTGCTAGAGACAATTAAAGCTGTACCAGAAGTACAAAAAAATTGGTTTGGCGGGACCCAAGAAAGGCCGCTTCTGGCATATAGATACTCGTCCTGGCGTTCAAGCTCGCAGGTTCTTTTCCTACTAATGGCGATCGATTCTGCAAACTTACTGTTGAGTTTGCAGAATCGATAAAAAGCGAAGCGGATGCACCTAAAACTTTTCAGACGATTCACGATCATCGAGCAATTCAACTTTTACTCTTCCACCGATGCGATTACCTCACCTTGCCTGGAACCGAACGAGCAAGCGGTATGCCTATCTGCTGCTATCTACTCAAATTGCCTTTAACAAGCTGAAAAAATCAATTTTTACATCATCTTCATCCACTATCACCTTATGAACAAGCCAAAACTAGCTCTTATTCCGATGCCGATCGCATGGGCAGAGAAAATCAAGCGTTTCTTTCAGTTTGAGAAGTTGGGAACGAACTACCGAACTGAGTTGCTTGCCAGCCTGACCACGTTTATGACAGTGGCTCCCATTCTGATTGTCAATGCTCATATTTTGGGGAATGCGGTTTTCCTACAGCAGCCAGGAGATTTGTTTGAGCAAATTTTGGTGGCGATCGCGCTCTGTGCTGCGGTTTCCAGCATCCTGATTGGACTGTTCGCAAATTATCCGTTCGCCCTGGGAACTGGAACCGGAACAGTCGCTTTATTCGCCTTTTCGATCGTACTGGGCATGGGCATAAACTGGCGCTTAGCTTTGACCGCTGCCCTAGTTGAAGGCATCCTCTTTTCTGCACTGTCAGTCAGTCCCTTACGTCGTCAATTGAACGATGCCATTCCTAACTCGTTGAAGCAAGCAATGGTAGTCGGCTTGGGATTATTTTGTCTTACATTGCACTGTCAGGGAAAGTGAATTCTCCTTCTTTAGGGGCAGGCATTATTGTCAGCAATACAGCCACGACAACTGCCTTAGGTGCTTTAGAACAGCCTGCGACTTTGATGGCTATTTTTGGCATTTTGTTAACTGGTTTCCTGATGGTTCGACGGATCAAAGGTGCGCTACTGTTTGGCATTTTTGGAACTGCGATTTTGGGTTGGCTTTTTGGGGTTGCGCCCTTGCCTCAAGGGATTCTCACCTTGCCACAGTTTCCAGTCGATCTCGTTGGACAGGCGATCGCAGGAGTGCAATATCTCACCTGGTCACAACTTGGAAACTTTGTGACAGCCATCTTTATTTTGCTGTTTGTGTCTCTGTCAGACACCATCAGTTCTCTGAACGTGTTGGCAGGTCAAGTCGATCGAGTAAAGCCGAATGGCGAACTCCATCACTCTAAACAAGCCTTACTCTCAAACGCGATCGGGACAGTGTTTGGCGCACTGGTGGGTAGCGCTCCGGTAATTCCCTATCTCGAATCGGCTTCTGGGATGTTTGAAGGTGGGCGCAGCGGGTTTGTGGCGATCGCAGTTGCGATTTTGTTTCTGCTTTCCGCTTTATTTTCTCCCCTATTTGCTGCTATTCCTGCCTTTGCCACTGCTCCCGTTTTGATCATGATCGGGGTGCTGATGATGAGTTGCGTTCGCTTCATCAATTGGGATGATTTGGGAGAAGCGATTCCAGCGTTTCTAGTTATTCTAATCATGCCGCTGACCTTTTCAGTTTCAGATGGAATGGCAGCAGGTTTTATTGCTCATGCAGTTGTGCAAGTGGCTCAAAAAAATCAGCAAGGTATACGACCCCTTGCGGGTAGCTCGAAGCGATCGAGCCTCGTTCTAGCAGCAATTTCTGTAGCTTACTTCACATTAATCACAATGCAAGCTTAATGCACTTGCAAATTGTTGAACAGCGATCGATAAACCTTTATCCTGTTTGAACGGGTTCAATTCTCTCTAGCCGTTAATTTCTACTCCAATGCAAAGCAATTTTTTCACTGAAATTCTACTACCGCTAGCGCTGGCAACTGTCATGCTAGGAATGGGGCTAAGTCTAGTTCCAAAAGACTTTCAGCGCATTACCCGCGACCCCGTAGCCGTTGCAGTGGGAGCGATGTGTCAAGTGTTGCTATTGCCGCTGATTGGCGTGCTAATTACGCTCATTGTTCCGATGCAGAGTGCGATCGCGGTTGGTTTGATTGTCCTCGCTGTCTGCCCTGGTGGACCTTCCTCCAATCTCATTACCTATCTCGCAAAAGGTGATGTTGCGCTCTCAGTCACGCTGACAGCACTCAGCAGCAGCATCACCGTATTTACGATCCCAATTTTTACGAATCTGGCACTCCAGCATTTCTTAGAGCAAAGTGCTGCAATCTCACTGCCGATCGGAAAAACAATGCTGCAAATCTTTCTGATTACATTGTTGCCAATCGCGATCGGAATGCTCATTCGCCATCAGTTTCCCAACACAGCGAGGCGCATTGAAAAACAAATGAGTCGCCTTGCAGCAGGGTTACTCGCATTGATTATTGCGCTGTTGCTGATCCGTGAAGGCAGCAAGCTTCCAGGCTTCATCATACAGGTTGGAATTGGCGTATTGCTGCTTAATCTACTCGCAATTCTGTCAGGTTTCCTAGCTGGAAAGCTGTTGCGGCTACCGATCGAGCAACAAATTTGTATTGCGATCGAGGTCGGCATTCAAAATGGAACATTAGCGATCGCCATCACCGCAGGTCTACTCAACAATCTTGACATGGCTGTGCCTGCTGCTGTTTATAGCCTATTGATGTATGTAACTGGCTTCGGAGCCGTTCTTTATGGCAGAAAAGCAAGCAGTCGTGTGTCTACCTTGACATAGAAGAATGACTGGGATTGAGAATGGCTTATAACTATTGAATAGCGATGGAGAATTTCAATGTCACCTGAGTTAATCCAGAAGCTGGTTACGTCGTACTTTTCGAGCCTTCAAATGATGGATGTAACGGGATGGGCGGAAAACTTTACGGAAGATGCGATTATCTATGATCCGGTTGGCAATCCACCGAGCAAAGCGCGTGAGAATGCTCAAGCCTTTTTTGGACTGCTTTCAATGGCGTTTGAGAAGTTAGAACTCTCTCAAGACGATGTTTTTATTGCGGGCAATGGGGCAGCAGTGAAATGGAAGTTGCGGGCGTTGGGCAAGAGCGGAAAGCAGGGAATTGCTGAAGGAATCAGCGTGTTTGAAATGCACGAGTCTGGAAAGATTCAGCAAGTCTCTTCCTACTGGGATGATGCAGCAATGATGGCTCAAATTAAGGGCTAGAAACAGTAGACCTGCCTTGAAAATGGCAGTGGGTTTGGTTGTGGATGCCGCGAATCAACGAGCTTGCCGCTTGTGGGATTGTAGTTGCCTACTTTCTGCTAACCGCTTTGCAAGCTTAGGCACTAAGAACCAGCCCAACTGAATTCACCTTAATTGACTTGATTGACTTGCTAGATCAATCACTGGTAATAAATTGCTAACTAATTAATGATGTAAATCAAGGATCAGGGACAACTATGTTTGAATTTTTGAAGCTCTATCCAAACCAAACTGGTTTCTTCGTTGGAACCGCGATCGGCTTAGGGACGTATATCCTTAGCACGTCTCTTTGTGTTTTCGCTGCCGGGTGTGCTAATGGAAATCCTTTTTTCCCCTTAGCTACATTGGTAGGCTCACTTTTAGTCGGTTTATATTGCTCTTGGTTAGTTAAAGGGAAGCGTAGATTTGTAGTTGGTTCCATTGTTACCGTTTTGATGCTATTTGCCGCGCAATTCAGCGGCATTAGAAAAGTTTTTGATGACACGTTGGGAGGAGAAAGTTTCTTAAGTCATTCAATCCTCTATGGTGTTATCACTCTTGTATTTGTTGCTGCGATCGGCTTGTTAAATAAGGCAGAAGCTGAAAATTAGCGAGCAAAACCCTGTAGGTTGAGTAGAGTGAGGAACCTAACCTACAGGGTTTTGCTGTTGGCCGCTTTGCGGTCTTAAAAGCTTAGAACGTATTTTAATTGTCGTACGAGATCTAATGAACAGGTGGGCTACCATTTATGCTTCAAATTATGCTTCAAAAAGTTGTCATTGTTGGAGCGGGTCCGGCTGGATTGTTACTTGCCCATTATTTATTGAGTCGGCGCAAGTACCACGTCGAGATTTATGAGCGACGGGCTGATCTGCGTTTGGTCAATGCTTCGCAAGATCGCACGTTTCCAATTTCACTTCAGGAACGAGGCAGAAAAGCCCTCCGCGAGATTCCAGGCTTAGAGGAGGCGATCGCTGCGGCAAGCGTGTTCTGCAACGGCACAAAGCTTCATCGCAAGCGTGGCAAAGCCCGAAAGTTTTCGCGTGCGGCTCCCATTCTGACGATCGATCGTAATCGGCTTGTGATGATTCTCTTGCAGCACCTAACTCAAACCTATCCAGCAGAACAGCTTATTATTAAGTTTGACTGTGCGTGTGTTCAGGTAGACCGGAAAGCAAAAACTGTGACCATGCAGCCAGCGCAAGGCGAAGCTTTTTCCCTGTCTTACGATCGCCTGGTTGCAGCCGATGGAGCGCAGTCACAAATTCGCGATATTTTAGTTCAGAATGCAGGGTTGCAATGCGAGCAAAATCATGTGCCAGATGCTTATAAGTCGGTGTTTCTGTCTCGATTAAATCCGGCACTGGGTTTAGAACTGGAGCCTGACAAAATTCATGGATGGAACGGAGATAACCAAACAAGAATGCTGATGGTTCCGCAACCAGGCGATCGACTGAATGGAGTTTTGATTTTCGATGCTGAGCGCAACTTAAATTTGTCAACCAAAGAAGAAGTTCTAACATTTTTTCAAGAGAACTTTCCTCTGTTTGGGCAGTTGATGTCAGAAGAAGAGGCAGAAGATTTCTTAAAGCGTCCAGTGGGGCGGGTATTAACGATTCGTTGCGATCGCTTTCATGATGGCGATAGTGTTTTGCTGATTGGGGATGCGGCTCATGCCGTGTCGCCCTCGATCGGGCAGGGGTGTAATGCCTCACTGGAGGATGTGCGGGTGTTTGAGCGGCTGTTGGAGCAGCATGAGGATGATTGGTCGCTGGCATTACCCGCCTTCACTCAACAACGAGTTCCAGATGCTCACGCCCTCAAGGAATTGTCAGATTATTCGTTTCCGCGCACAAAGGCGTTGAGGATTGAGTTCTTCTTGCGGTTGACCCTCAAGAAACTCCTTCATCGATGGTTTCCCCAGCGGGTGAAGCCGTTTGTATTCGATCTGCTGCTCGATCAAGATTTATCCTATTCTCAAGTATTGAGCCTGAGCCAGGATTGGATTAACAAGGTGAAGCGATCCGCCGCAGGCGGCAGCACGAAGCAATCGAACAGCATCAGCAGAAGTAAACGAAATAGAACCCGTGAAAAATTAAACGAAGTGTGATTTTGATAGCGCTTCATTTCACTCAAAGTGCGGAAGATTCCAAATAGCGTGCTAAACAACGAATGGCTCATTAGTTCTCATCCAATCACATCAAAGGAAAAGAAAATATGACTTCTGGCAAACAACTCGTTTATACCTTTACAACCATTGCCGATACGACAGATTTCACCACGTTTGAATTTAGTCCAACAGATGTACCAATTACCACTGCACCTGCAATCAACGATCGAGGTCAGGTGGCATTTTGGGGTTTAGATTCCTCATTAGAAGCGGGCATCTTTGTGGGTGATGGAAATTCACTCAAGACGATCGCAGATACATCGGGTGAGTTCAGCTTTTTGGGTGTTGGTCCTGCAATTAACGATCGCGGAACGGTTGCTTTTTTAGCAGGACTTGACAGCGGTGACGCAGGCTATTTCACAGGTAACGGCAAGACAACGACTTTGATTGCAGATAGTTCCGGTCGATTTAATTTCCAACGCATTCCCACGCTCGACAATCTATTTGGAGAACCTGTCATCAACGATCGCGGTCAGGTGGCATTTCGGGCTGATCTCGATCGCGGCGGCAAAGGAATATTTCTGAACATAAACAATCGAATTCGCACGATCGCAGATTCTAGGAGTGGACTCACAACCTTTGGCATTACCCCAGACATCAATTCAAGAGGAACAGTGGTTTTCTCAGCGGGTACGGCTCCAGTTCCCGGATCGATCGAAGTGGAAGGACAAACCATTCCGATCGCAGAACTGTTTCAAAATGCAGGCATCTTCACCCAACGCGGCAACAATTTGAGGACGATCGCGGATACGAGCGATGGCTTTGCTTTGTTTAGTAGCTCACCTGCCATCAACGATCGCGGCACGGTCGCTTTTATTGCTGTTAGACCGAGCGGAGAAGCTGAGGTATTGGCTGGAAGGGGAGGTCGTCTCACTTCGATCGCCAATAGTGCTGGCGACTTTCGTTCATTCGCAGGGGTTGATATTAACGATGAAGGCACTGTCGCTTATTTGGCAGACTTTGATGCGGGTGGCAGTGGCCTTTTTGTGGGAGGGCAAGAGGTCATTTCGACCGGAGATTCGCTACTCGGTTCAGCCGTAACCGATTTGAACTTCTTGAATAAAGGGTTTGATGACGATTCTGTGGCGTTCTGGGCAGAATTGGCAGATGGTCGATCGGGTATTTTCCGAGCAGATTTAGCGCTGCAAATTGAAGTTTTAGCAACGGGTTTGGATGGGACACGCAAGCTCAGTTTTGATGCGGATGGAGCGCTTTATGTAGCCGAAGCCGGACGAGGAGGAACGGGCGCAAGTATTCCGTCTCCCAGTGTACCGGGCGCGGTTTTGTCCTATGGCGCGACCGGAGCAATTACCCGCATTCAAGACGGTGTTGTGGAGCGAGTCGTCACTGGATTGCCCTCACTTGCATTGCCGGATGGCAGTGATGCAGCGGGCGTGAATGACATTGATTTTGATAGTGATGGAAACGCTTATGCGATCGTGGGTTTTGCCAGCAATCCTGCCAATCGAGACAGCATTATTCAAGTTCCTGATTTTAGCCATTTGATTGGGATCGATCGCTTTGACGGTGGCAATTCCTGGACAAGATTAAGCGATTTTGGCGCTTATGAACAAGACAATAATCCCGACGGGCAAGACGTGATTACGAACCTTTACGACTTGCTGATTGAAGACAATACTGCATACGTGATTGATGCAGGTGCAAATACTTTGCTCAGTCAGCGAGCTTTTGGTGGTGAACCGACGCTAGAAACCGTTTTTCCGTCTCGCAGCGCGACTGATCCGTTCACAGGCGGATCAGTCGTACAGCAATCAGTTCCGACTGCAATTACGGTTGGGCCAGACGGCGCTTTTTATGTGAGCGAACTGACTGGATATCCACCGCAAGTAGGAGCGGCACAAATCTACCGTCTGAATGAACAAGGGCAACCAGAAGTGTATGCAGGCGGGTTTACTAATGTGGTTGATCTCGCTTTTGGCTCTCCTGAGTTAGTGGTGTAAACTGTATTTTCGTTTACAACCGCAACGATGAGCTTCCATCTCGATTACTTGCTCGACCTGCCTGGAGTCAAAGTTGAAACTTGTACTCAAGTCGAAGGAACAATTTGCTTAAAGCTAGGTGTTTTAGCAGAAGGAATGACTTGTCCGCACTGCCAAAACAGCACCGAAGACCTGCACCAAAATCGGCCAATGACGGTGCGAGATCTACCCAGCTTCGGGCGCAGCGTTCACTTACAAATTCCCAGGCGGCAATTCTACTGCTCTAGTTGCCAAAGATACTCAACCGAACGTCTAGAATTCGTCGATTGGAAGCGCCGTCACACGCAACGTTACGAAGCCAACCTCTATGAGCGCGTTCAACAATCGAGCATCGAGCAGATTGGACGAGAAGAAGGCTTGAGCTATGACGAAGTCAAAGGCATCTTTGACCATGTGTATCAGCAGAGAAAAAAACGAGTGGGAGCCAACCAAACGGCTCAGCATTGATGAGATCAGTTTGCGCAAAGGACAGCAAGACTTTGTCACAGTTGTCAGCGATGTCGAGCAAGGCATTTTGATTGAAGTAATTAACTCGCACCAGCAAGCACCCGTGATTGAAAGGCTGATGGCGCAGCCGATTGAGGTTCGGCAAGCGGTTGCGGAAGTGAGTGTGGATATGTGGGGTGGATTTCCGAAAGTCGTTGAGTCAGTTTTTCCAAATGCGGTGTTGGTGATTGACCGTTTCCATGTGATGAAAGCTGTCAATCAAGACTTGAATAAATTGCGGCAAAAGTTGGGGGTAACCAATCGAGGCAGTAAGTTTCTATTACTAGGCAACGGGGCAGATCTCAGAGCTGATTTGTGAAAGAAAACCTAAAAGATGCAGGGGTCGGTCAGAACTCGATTTTAAGCTCAGTTGAGTCGAGTTGTTCTCCCCCCGATGAGCCGTCTACCCACC
>JAAUTN010000268.1 GCA_012031415.1 Leptolyngbyaceae cyanobacterium SM1_4_3
GATCAGACAGTTCAAACTAACCAAAATTTTTTGCTCCAGTCAGACGACCTGATTCGCATTGGCGGGTTTATTCTGCTGATTAAAGAGCTAGATTTGCAGCGGCCGCGTTGAGTACTTCTAGCGTAACTTTGATTGATGGCAGTTCTAAAGAAGCATCATTAAACGCTTCTTTGTCAGGTAATTTGAGTCGGGCTGACTCTGCTCAAACTGGTTTGGATAGCAATTCACTTCAAAACGTTTCACTCAATAGCCTTGCTTACACTTCCCAAACTAACTTTGCCAGTGCGGGAGCTAATTCGGGGTCTGAGGCACCTGTCGTGCAGCGGTTAATGTTTAAGGCAGAGGAATTAAAAGAAAAGGGTATTTTGAGCCAGGGCTTCACGGAATGCACTTTTCAAGGCAAAGTTTTGGTGGAAGGTATCTCGTTTGCTAAACGCCTGCGCGAAAAGGCCGTAGATCTCTGGCAAGCAGAACTCGACTCTGGCAAACTCTGCCTACTGGTGGAATATCCTGAACATTTCACCCTTTGGTATGAAAAGGAGGGGTGAGGAAGAAGGAAGGATGAGGTTTTCTTGTTCCTGGCTTTCGGTTTGAGATAATGGGTTGCGTGATGTCAAAGATTTTGATTGCTGGACTGGGGTCGATTGGTCGTCGGCATTTACGAAATTTGCGATCGCTTGGTCACACTAACTTTATCCTCTACCGTAGTCGTCGCAGCACTTTACCCGAAGCTGAACTGGAAGACATTCCTACTGAGACAGATTTGCAAGCGGCTCTGGCGCGTCAGCCTGCGGCGGTGATTGTGTCAAATCCTACGTCGCTGCATTTGCCAGTGGCGATCGCGGCGGCTCGGTCTGGCTGTCACTTATTTTTAGAAAAACCAATTTCTCACACTTTGGATAAATTAGATGAGTTGACCGCACTGGTAGAACAGCATCGGTTACAAGTGCTGGTTGGCTTTCAGTTTCGTTTTCATCCGGGCTTGCAGGCGGTTAAACAGTTACTTCAAAGGGGGGCAATCGGCACTCCCGTTTATGCTCATGCTCACTGGGGCGAATACCTTCCTGGCTGGCACCCCTGGGAAGACTACCGTAGTGGCTACAGTGCCCGCTCTGATTTGGGTGGAGGGGTAATTCTAACGCTCTGCCATCCGCTTGATTACTTGCGCTGGCTGTTGGGCGAGGTGAAAACCTTTTCAGCAACGGTGGGGCAGCGCAGCCACCTGGAGCTAGACGTAGAAGATATGGCAGATATCACATTGGAGTTTGAAGAGGGGGCGATCGCCAGTGTTCACCTGGACTACATTCAGCAGCCCCCTACTCACACGCTGCACATCACCGGGCAACAGGGTAGCCTGCGCTGGGACAATGCTGATGGTGCAGTTCACTGGTATGAAGCGAAGCGGGGCGACTGGCAAACCATTGAGGTGAGTGCAGAATTTGAGCGAAATTCAATGTTTCTGGCAGAAATGCAGCATTTCCTCGACTGTCTGTCAGGCAAGGCAACACCGCTAGTGACATTGGAGGATGGTGTGAAGGGATTGGCGATCGCCCTTGCTGCAAAAGCGGCAGGCAGAGGCAAAAATCTTCTACCCTAGAAAGTACTGATATTCCTCATCTGCTATCTATGGCGCAGACGCTTGCAATTTCTAAAACAATTACCAGCATGGTCGAATTACGGCAGCGCTTTAACATGGTGTTCACTGAGGATGAGCAATTTTTTACCGAGTGGTTTGACGAATTGCCTGAGTTGACTGAGCAAGAACAAAAAACGCTGGATCATTTAAAGCAGAGATTTTTGACTTATCGCGATCGCGGTCCTATTCCAGAAGGGGTTGTCGATAAATTACTGGTGACTCCTTTGCTGGATGTAGCAGGCTTTTATGACGAGCCTTTTACCGTTAGAACCGAGCCTCAAGTTGAAATTTTGTTAGAAGATCGAGACGAAATCTTGCGCGGTCGCATTGATACCCTGATTGTTCAAGATCGGCTCTGGGTGTTGGTGCTTGAAGCCAAACGGACAATCGCCTTTTCAGTTGCCATTCCTCAAGCGCTGGCATACATGATGGCAACTCCCCATCCCGAAAAGTCTGTTTTTGGAGTGGTGACAAACGGAGATGAGTTTACCTTTATCAAAGCCTCGACTCAAAACTCACCCCAGTATGATTTGTCGAGAGTTTTTTCACTGTTGATGCGCCGCAATGAACTGTATGAGGTGCTGCGCGTGATGAAAAAGATTGGCAGTTCAATCGCTTGATGGAGAAGGGGTCGATTTAATCAAGTAGCGTGTATTTCTGCTCAAATACCTTTGCCCAGGAGAGGGAAGTGACTGGAGACTTCCTCCCCATTTCGTCTTCAGCGTCTTTGATGGCTCTGCTAAAACACTTGTCCCAGATTGACTCGATGTAAGCTCGATTGAGGCTGGGAAATTCCTCCTGACTGTCTTCGATCTCAGTGCGGGCATCTCGAATGGCGATCGCCCAACTGGCGCTGCATTGTTCTGGTTGACACTTCCACTTAATCACATAGCTCATCAGGCGAGTGAGTTGGCTTTTAGCGATCGCTTCTCAGACCTACCCATAGAGTCAATTAAAACGCTCAGTCCTTGCGTTGCTTCCATCCAGTTGCCTTCCTGCAAGAGAGTTTGAACCGCGATCGCAGTTTGATAGGGAGAGTCTACCGCCATCAGTTCCCAATCGTGTGGTGTTTTCATCCCAGATGCCCATATCAGGACTGTTTGCTCTCCATTTTAACCAGTCTGCATCAGATAAAATCTTACGATTTTGGTTGAATTACAGAATCCCAGATTCGCTTCAGTAAGTCATAAAAGGGAGTCCAGTCATCTTCAACGATGATCGGTTCCCAAATTGCTTCAATTTCGGGTCTAAGTAAGATGGTGCTGGGATTGTGCTGATTCAGCCGTTGGGCGATCGCCCCCATTTTCTCCTCTGGCAGAGTGGTGAGAGCTTGGTGATAGTGCGATCGCCACTGGTCAAAACAGTCTATCACTGCATCAGATTGAGACTCCCCAGCGGCAAAGATTAGGGTTTTATCCGTGCGCCAGTTTGCTGAGAACTGTTGTCGTAGCGCTAAGAAGAAGTCGTGATAGCCGATTTGGGCTTCTTGCAACAGTTGCAACGTGAGTTTGACTAAGTGAGTGGCGACCCCTTGCGGGTATCTCTCCGAGATCGCTTCATTTAATTCTTCTAACCCCTCAAAACCCAATTTGTTTAACATTTGCTGTAGATATGCCGTGACATAGTGTTGCTCAAATTGAGATAAACCTGCTTCCATCTCTGTGGGGTTAATCACGGCTTTGAGTGGCACTTGCAGCATTTCTAAATTCCAGCGGCAGATAGAGGGCTGGTTGCCGTAGCTGTAGCGCCCAAAGTAATCAAAGTAGGCAGCGGTGAAGCGAGGATTGTATTGATCAATAAAAGCGTAGGGACCATAGTCAAAACTTTCCCCGGTAATTGACATATTATCGGTGTTTAACACGGCATGGCAGAAGCCTACAGACATCCATTCGGCAACCAGTTTTGCGACTCGCTGCACCAGTTCTGCATAGAAGTGAGTGTATTGATCTGGCTGGTTCCACAGATGTGGATAGTAATACTGAATTACATGATTGAGCAGTTTTTGGGTGAGGTCAGGGCGATTGAGATAGTGAAGTCGTTCAAAGGTGCCGAAGCGAATGTGCGATCGCGAAAATCTCACCATCACTGATGAGCGAGTGGGGGAAGGCTCATCGCCGCGCCAGAGCGCTTCCCCGGTTTCGATCAGGCTGAGGCAGCGAGAGGTGCGAACGCCCAACACGTGCAGCATTTCAGATGCCAGTACTTCTCTTACGCCGCCTTTGAGCGTGAGTCTGCCATCGCCACCTCTGGAGTAAGGAGTTGTGCCTGAACCTTTGGTGCCAAAGTCATATAGCTCACCATCCGTGCCGCGCACCTGCCCGTAAAGGAAACCTCGACCGTCACCCAAAAATGGATTGTACTCACCAAACTGATAGCCGTGATAGCGCAGCGCCAGTGGCAGTTGTTGTGCCTGAAAATGTCCAAAAGCCCGAATGAAGTCTGCATCCCTCACCGACTGCGGATCAAGACCTAACTTAAGCAATACCTGATCGTTACGAAAGCGCAGAATGTGACGGGGAAACTCTGCGGCTGAGACGATATCAAAGTAGTCATCTCCCAGGCTCTCTAAAGCTGGCTCATAGTTGAGCGCCAAAAAAGGATTAGGAGAACTCATTCGGTCTGGGGCTTCGGGAAACATGGCAATTGTTAAATACTGGTCTTATCTTGCCATCAACACACATCTTCTAGCGAGAAAGCTCTACCAGGCGATCGTTAAGTGTCTTGATGTTGAAGTGCTGCTCAACCTGAGTGCGTCCAGCTTTGCCCAAGTCAGACCAAATTTCGGGATGGTGGATCAGGTGGTCGAGTTTGGCGGCGAGTCCATCCACGTCTCGTTCAGGGATGAGGAAGCCGGATTTGCCGTTTTCGATCAGTTCGGGGATGCCGCTGTGCAGGCTGCTGATCACGGGTAAGCCTCTGGACATGGCTTCCATCAGAGCAACGGGGATGCCTTCCTGGTTGCCATCAGAACTGGTGACGCTGGGGGCAAGCAAGATGTGGGAGCGGTCGAGCAGTTCAATCAGGTCTTGCTGCTGTTGCCAGCCCAGGAGCTTGACGGTATCGCCAATTTCTAATTCCTGAATCAGGGTTTCCAGGCTGGCTTTGAGGGGCCCGTCGCCCGCGATGTTGTATTCAAGTCGGGGTCTGAGGTGAGGATGAGTGTTGACCAGTTTGGCAACGGCGCGGATGCCATATTCCACTCCTTTCTTTTCGACTAGGCGACAGATGGTGATTAGACGAATGCGATCGCCCTCTCTCAAAAACCGGGGCGCAAAGGAGAACTTGTCGCAGTCGATGCCCATGTGATGCACTACAGTCTTGTGTTTGTTACAGCCCAGTTTGAGCAACTGTTGTTTCCAGTGTTCGCTAATGGGCAGGAAGAGATCTCCCACCTGGAAGAGGGGATCGTAGGCGCGATCGCCCTTCTCCTTTAAATACGTCGTGACATCAGAGCCATGAAAAGTGGTAATCAGCTTGCCTTGCAAAACTCCTAGTTCTCGCAATAAGGCTCCTTTAAACCCTGATGGGCCAAAGTGACAGTGAATTGCGTCATAGGGGCCGCATCCCAGCAGCGGTGCAGCGGTGTAAAACTGCCAGAGTGAAGCGGCGCGTCCACCATATTTGGCGACGTTGAGTAAGTTCAACGCGGTTTTGGGATCTTTGGGAAAGTGAGTTGAAATGATCTGTAGTCCGCGAACTGCCCGAACGAAGGAATTGGGCGGCATCGGAATTGGGCTGTAGGTATGCGCCAGTAGATTATATTTTTCGACATCGGTTTGCATGACTGAGGCGGCTTGACGTTGGGGGGTGTAGATGTCTACCTGGTGTCCCCGGTCAATCAGTCCGGTGATTTGGTTGAGAATGAAGGTTTCGGACATAACGGGAAACTGTCCGACGACAAACGCAAATTTCATCACTCACCTCCTGGATTGCTCTTGGATTGCCATTTCTCTAGCGCTTGCTTGGCGATCGCCCCCGCTGCCATTGCCTGCTGCTGCTCCTTAATTACACCTACTGCAAGAGTCTGACGAATCTCAGGAATTGCTTGGATGAACGATTCCACCGATTGCGTAAACTCTTCTGGCTCGATCAACTCAATGTCGTGAACCCAGTTGCCTAGCTGCAAGCGATCGAACAGTTCGCGGGTTTTGAATTCGTAGGCGATCGGCAGCACAGGAGTCCCCGCCGCTAACGCCAAAATCGCCATGTGCATTCGGGTGGCAATCACGAAGTCGTAGGTTTTTAGCTGTTCGAGAAGTGTTTCGGGCGGGCGAAACTGATGATCGACGTGAATATTTTGCCGAAGGGAGTCGGGCACCATCGCGGCGATCGCTTCACCAGTTTTGGCATCATCTGTCCAATATTCGGGAATTCCCTGACAGGTTGAGAGGAAGGTGATTTCGGCTCCGTGTTTTTCAACTAAATGTTGGGTTGCAGCGCTGAGCGATTCCAGATACTTGTGCATCCCAAATTTAGAGTCGATGTGTTTGAAGTGCGACCATTCGCGAGATGAAATTGCGACTTTGAGGTGAGAATTTTTAGGGACAGGCTGAGGGCGCTGGATCGCTTCTGGTTGAGCTAAGGCAAAGGCTGCGTCAGAACTAACGTGACTGTTTTGGGTGTTGACGTTGATTTCTTCTAGATGCTTGAGGGAGGTGCGATCGCGCAGCAAAATCAAAGCTGCATCGTTAAATATCTTTTTAAATTCTGTCCTGTAAACCGGATTGGTAAACGGGCCAAGAGACTGCGTAAACAGCATCAGGGGCTTTGTCAGCAGCAAGGAAAACTGAAAGTCAAAGATGCGTTTTTCTAAGGAATAGTTTTCGACCAAATACGTTCCACCTGTACTCACAATCAGGTCGGCAGAGGCGTATTCGATTAGGGCACTGAGTTCGTTGGGAGAGAGTAAGGCTTTAGTGATTGGCTTTAGGCCGTGAGTCCAACACCAGGCGGCGAAGAGAACGTAGTTTTGATTGAACTGCTGGAGGCGATTGCTTCCCCATCCCAGTTGGCGAAACTTGCGCCGATCGAGATAAACCCATCGTTTGAAGGTCAGGGCTGGATAATATTTACGGGCAACTTCTGGCTTGCTGTCATAGATGACAAACTCTACATCGGGGCCAAACGCCTTCTTGAGAATATCCATTAGCCCCATCAAAATGGCGGCATCTCCGGTATTCAACATGACGACATTGGTGATGAGAATTTTCATCGACGGCTCCTAATTGGCTGGATATACGCAGGTCTTTTTACTCGTTTCCCTCGCTCTCTCGTTTTACTCGTTCCTGGCTTTTAGCCAGGAATGCAGTTCTAGAGGCTCTGCCTCTATGTACGGCTAGAGGAGGCAGAGCCTCCAGAGCGGCATTTCCAGGCGGAGCCTGGAAACGAGGCAACCAGGTAACTCGGTTTTACTCGTTCCTGGCTTTTAGCCAGGAATGCAGTTCTGGAGGCTCTGCCTCTGTGTACGGCTAGAGGAGGCAGAGCCTCCAGAGCGACATTTCCAGGCGGAGCCTGGAAACGAGGCAAAGAGCGGCAACGAGGGAGAGGAAGTTGCATTGAAACTAAATCGGCTTATTCTTCTTAAACAGCAATGGCATCAATAAATCTCGAAAATCTCGAATGGCGGTACGTCCAGCAGGCATCGCTAGTAGAATTCCTCCAGTGGTGACAACGGTGATTCCGGCAGCAATCACTAACCCCAATAAAGGACTGGGCACCTCACCCCAGTAGCGCAAAGCGCCAATTCCCAGGAGCGCTCCCAGGGCGGCGAAGGCGAAGGGGGCGAGGGTGCGGTAGAGGTCGCCCGTGCGAACAAAGCCTCCCTGACCGACATACCAAAACAACAGCGGCGTGCGAATGAATAGACCGCTGATCGAGTAGAAGGCGGCTACGCCCGTTGCACCCCAGGGGAGTCCGGCGGCGATCGCCACGATCGACAAGGTGCTGCCTACCAAGCCCCACTGCAACTGCTTGTGGGTGCGATCTTGCGTGACAAACAGCCATCCGGTTGTGTTGGAGACGGGCTGTGTCCAGGCGACGATGCCCAACAGCGCAAACAGCCTGCCTGCCTCCACCCACTGCGGCCCCAGCACAACGGTCATCAGCCAGTCGGAGGTGCCAATCATGAACACGATCAGCGGCATGGTGAGGATGCAAACGGCTCCGAGGGTTCGCAGGTAGGCTTGGCGGTAGCGATCGGGGCTGTTGGCTAAACGGCTGAGGGCAGGAACGGCAACGCGAGTGAGGGGGGCGTTGATCTGGTAGAGCGGCATCAGCAAAAGCTGGTAGGCTTTGGTGTAAAGTCCAAGCTGTTGCGCTCCCCAAAAGCGCCCGATCAGCACGTTGTCGGCGTTGCGGGCGAAGTAGTTGACTACGTTGAATCCGGTCAGGTTTGCGCCAAAGGACAGCATGGAGCGAACGCCCGATTTGCGGGAAGGCAGGCTCGGTCGCCAGCCGCACACCGTCCAACTCATGACAGCGTTGGTGATTCCCATTGCAAGCTGCATGAACACCAGTGCCCACAGTCCGTATCCCATTAGCGCAGCAACCACACCGACGAGAACGCCGATCGCCATGTCAGCAATGTCGATGATGGACAGAGTAGTGAAGCGCATTTGACGGTTGAGCAAGGCCTGATGCTGCACGGCCAATCCGCCAAAGAAGTAGCCGATCGCTAATACTAATGTGATCGTGGTCAGTCGCGGTTCATCATAGAACCAGGCGATCGCCGGAGCAATGGCCGCCGTAATCAATGCCAGCAGCAAACTCACGCCCACATTCACCCAAAACAACGTACTCACCTGCGCCTGGTTGATGGTTTCTCGCTGCACGGTTGCCTTTGACAAACCCAGGTCTTTGAACAGGCTGATGAAGCCCGTCACGGCAGCAACCATGCCAAACAAGCCGTAGTCTTCGGGCGTTAGGAGGCGTGCCAGAACCACCGTTGAGCCAGTTTGCAGGACAAACTTGCAGGCTTGCGACACCATCGTAATTGCGCCACCCCGCACCGATCGCCCCTTAATATCGGCTTTCAGGTGTTCTGTCTCGAAGTACAGCCTTGAATTTTGTTCAGGTGTTGTAGCCGCATCTTTTCGCATTTACGTTTTTACCCCCGTAGGGGCGAACGGCCGTTCGCCCCTACCCAAAACGTTGTGGTTGTGCCGTTGTTTCCTAAAAATTGCCTAACACCTCCTGAAAGAGAGTCTTCCACTCTGCCAGGTAGCGCTCGTTGCTGCCCTGGACGGCATTGCGACCGTTGCGCCCCCAGGTTTGGAGTTGTTCGGCGGGAAGAGAGACGAGGTGGGCGATCGCCTCTGCCAGCTTTGCGGGATCGTCCGGTGGCACCAGCAGTCCGCAGTTCTGCACCTGTTCGGTTAAGCCGTCTACGTCTGAGGCGATTACGGGTCTGGCTGCGGCTTTGGCTTCCAGGCAGACGTTGCCCCACGCTTCCCAGCGAGAAGGGATAACTACGGCATCACAGGCTTGCAGGAATTGGGGAACATTGTCTACCCGTCCGACGAATTCTACATGAGGAAGTCCCTCAGCTAGTTGCTTGAGTTCGGCTGTGAGCAGTCCTTCTCCGGCAAGCTTAAGCTGGACGGGAAGATGGGGAATTTGTTTGAGTGCGTTGATGAGAACGTCAAATCCTTTGTGTTCACAGAAGCGACCGTAGGCGGCTAGAACTAGCGGCTTGCCAATCGGTTTAGGCAAAACTTCAAAGAAGTGTTGGAGCGGGGGACATTGGGTAATCACTTTCAGCTTTTCGGGAGCCACCAGGTGATGCTTCAGCATCCAGTTTCCCTGTGCCTGAGAGATTGCGGCTACCTGATCAGCCAGTCCGTAAAAGATTTTGAGCATTGTGTGAAAGCGGGCGATCGCCTTCACGTTATAGGTTTCATAGCCTTGAGAATAGCCATGCTCATGCACCAGCACTTTGGCGTGAGGGTTGAGCCATTTCAGCAGCAGCAGATGAGGCAGCACCTTAAACCGCAGCGGGTGATGGCAAACAATCAGGTCGGGCTGCGATCGCCAGTTTTCTCTCAAGGTTGGGTCAGAGGCGATCGAGGCAACGGAGAAGTCAAAATCGTTCGCTAATTCGGAGTTGACCAGACCGCCCAGCGTAGATTTCACGCCGCCCATCTTGTGGTCGCCGACGATGTGCAGAATCTTTGGATTGGTGCGATTCAGTGCGACGGGTTTAGCAGGCGTGATTGGCAGTGCCATCGGTTTACCCTCCTGACGGTTGCTGCATGGGACTAGGCTGAGACGCAACCTGGCGCGGAGGTGCCTGAAGCCGCAGTCCTTCTCGAATTCCGCGATAGCGCTCCCAGGGTACTAAGACATCCAGCCTTGCT
>JAAUTN010000269.1 GCA_012031415.1 Leptolyngbyaceae cyanobacterium SM1_4_3
TACCGTCGCAAATGGTGAGAGATAGCATCGACAACAGTGGTATCGCCGCGACTCACCAGTTTCATCAACGGACTCACTTCATGGGAAACGGAGATCTGAGTGAAGCCGATTTGCTGGGCGATCGCCATCACTTGCTGCTCATGATTAGGATAGCGATAGCCATGCAAAAACACAATCGCACAGGCACGAATGCCATCTACATAAGCAGTTTGCAATACCTGAGTTAATCGGGCTGTTTCTTCAGAAGTAATAGCAATCAGTTCCTCGCCCTGCGCCGTGTAGCGTTCTGCAACTTCAATCACCTGTTCGTACACCATTTCGGGTAAAACAATGTGACGTGCAAAGATGTTGGGGCGGTTTTGATAGCCAATTCGCAGGGCATCTCGAAAGCCTTTTGTAATTAGGAGAAGGGTGCGATCGCCCTTTCGCTCCAGCAGAGCATTAGTCGCCACTGTGGTTCCCATCTTCACCACTTCCACCGCTCCCGATGGAATCGGCTCATTAGAAGCAAGTCCCAAAATGTCTCGAATGCCTTGAATTACCGCATCCTGGTAGCGTTCTGGCTGTTCTGACAACAGTTTGTAGACCATTACCCACTGATCGTCAGGCAGCGAAATAACCTGAAACCGTTCAGGCGAATGAGAAAGGCGATGAGCGATCGCCTGATCATTCGTTACCGCAACCAGGTCAGTAAATGTACCGCCGCGATCGGCAAACACCTTTAACATAAAGCAGTTCTCAATGGCTAATGCCATGACAATTTCCTTCGATTGTATGGCAATTAGAACTGGCACACCTCGCCCAGATTTGCGACTTCTTCGAGAAGTCGTAGATTTTACTTAGCCCCTTCAGTGAATTTAGAAGTGTTGAAATCCCTGGTTAAGATTGAGGGCAACATCAGGCTGACTGTCGCTCTGGCTTAGCCAAACTTCAGTGCCCGCAACAATGCTGCCAACGATCGCCGCTGCATTACCCAAACGTTCCCTGATCGCCTCAGCTAAATCAGGAGGCAAACACAGCACCAGTTCAAAATCTTCCCCGCCATACAAAGCCCAATCTAGCGCTCGCTCTGGGGAAAGCCATCCTTCAACAGACGGCATAGGAATTTTTGCCCTTTCCAACCTGGCTCCTACACCGCTGGCTCGACAGATTTGCAAAACCGCGTCCGCTAGCCCATCACTGCTGTCCATGCCTGCCACCCTGAAGGAAACTGGAGCAGGTGATTGCAGGCGATAGACTTCCTGCAAAATTGACAGAATGTCTAACCGCGCAGCAGGACGTTGATGCGCTTTGATCAGCCGATGGCGATCGCCCTCCCTCAGCCCTGCCCCCGCATCTGGGTTGAGCAACAGTTCCAATCCTGCCCGCGAAGCTCCATGAACACCCGTTACCAGAATTACGTCTCCCGGTTGCGCCTGAGAACGGAGAATGGCTTGCGCTGGAAGAACTTGACCAAAAGCGGCGATCGCCACCGTCAATACTGTCGAGCGGCAAATATCGCCACCGACGATCGGCGTATTGTACTGGGCTAAACAGTCGGTCATGCCCTCGTAAAGCTGCTCCACCCAACTCACGGGCAAGTCACCAGGCAAACCCAGTCCGACGGTAATTCCTAAAGGAGAAGCACCCATCGCGGCTAAGTCAGAGAGGTTGGCGATCGCCGCCCGCCAACCCACATCTGCCGGAGCAGTCGTATGGACACCCGGAGTCGCCAAGCCGATACTGAAATGCACCCCGTCCACCAGGATGTCGGTTGTCACCACAACCGATTGCCCCGTTGCCACAGCCATCAGCGCCGCATCGTCTCCAACCACAGCAGGGGGGCAAAAGCGCTGCAATTTTTGCAAAAGCGCCTGCTCCCCCAAATCGCGAATCAGCATGAGGAAACCTTAAGCAGCCTGCGGCTCAACCAGGTTTTCAGCGCCTTTGACAACTCTGGCAGAGATGATCTTATCGCCCTGCTTAAGATTCTCCAAAACTTCCTTATTCTCTATAACGTAGCCAAACACCGAGTAACGGCCATCTAGCAGATTCAGTCCGGCAGGGGTGAGTTCTGGCTCAAACAGGAAGAAGAAAAACTGTGACGATCCGCCATTGGGATCATCCCCAGGACGGGCCATTCCTAGTGTGCCGTAGGCGGAGAAGGGCAGCACGGGCTTATCCAGATAGCGTCCTGCGTCCTCCAGCGTGATGCCGTAAGTTGGCTCTGTATCACCCTGCACCAGCACCTCTAGCGGAATTGCGCGGTATTCACCCGTATCTGGATCGATAAAGCCTTCCGCCTCTCCCGGTGGGTCGCCAATTTGCACCACATAGAAGTCTTCTGCGCGGGTAAACTCTAGCCCGTCATAAAAGCCACGCTGCACCAGATCAACAAAGTTTCCAGCAGTGACGGGAGCGCTGTAGCCATCTACAACTAAAGTCATCGTGCCTTTGCTAGTCTCCACTTCAACGGAGGCACGACCCTTAAGCTGTGGCAAGTTGCTATATTCCGCAGGCACTTCAAAGGGAAAGTCTTGCACCATCAACTCTTCAAGCTGACCCACCATGTCTAGCATTTGGCCCCGCCGAATCCAAATCGCTTCTTTGTCTTTGGTTTCAACGTCCTGCCGCATGGCGTTGATCTCATTCTGCAACTGCAAGACCAGATATTCTGCCTGGGGTTTATATTCATCAGGAACGCCGGTCAGCAACTCTGAGCGACGTGAGTTGAGAATTCTTTCGGCTTGAGCCAAGTTGCCGTTGATTGCACCAAATCGCCGACGGGCCCGCAGCGCTTCCGAAATTTCTTCAATGCTGGTTTGAATTCGCCGCACGGCAGAGTTGTCAATCGGCAGCGCATACCTGAGCAGGGCTTTACCGTCTGTAATAGCGTTTCCAGGCGGCAAAGCGCTAACTAGAACATTAGCTGAAGCTGGACTGGCGCACCAGGTTGCACTAAGTCCTAGAAACAGAGCAGCCTGCACTGCGATCAAAACTCCGACTTTGAGGTACGGGTTGAAGAAGCTGGCAAACCTCTTGCAAAGTTCAGTTGAACTCGTCTTGGGGGATTCACTAGCCGTTTTTGCAAGAGCGATAGTCATCAGAATTGCTTAAAGAACTCGGCATTAGAGCAGGGATATAGAAATCCCATGTTTAATCTTGCCACAGGAGCGTGAAGACACAGCCGCTTGAGCGGTACAATAAGTTGCCAATTGTTCTCCTTCAAAAGATTCATGATTTCCAGCAATGACTTTCGCCCAGGTGTCAGCATTGAGCTAGATGGCTCCGTGTGGAAGGTGGTCGAGTTCCTCCACGTTAAGCCGGGGAAGGGGTCTGCGTTTGTCCGCACGAAGCTAAAAAACGCTCAAACTGGCAGCGTGATTGAGCGGACATTTCGGGCGGGTGAAACGGTGCCCCAGGCAACGCTCGAAAAAAGCACGATGCAGCACACCTATAAAGAAGCTGATGATTACGTCTTCATGGACATGGAGACTTACGAGGAAGGCCGCCTCAGTGCCCAGCAGATTGGCGATCGCGTCAAATACCTGAAAGAAGGCATGGAAGTCAACGTTGTGCGCTGGGGTGAACAGGTGCTCGAAGTCGAATTGCCCAACTCTGTCGTTCTGCAAGTGACGGAAACCGATCCAGGCGTTAAGGGTGACACGGCGACGGGGGGTACGAAGCCCGCTATTGTTGAAACGGGCGCTCAGGTGATGGTGCCTTTGTTTATTTCAATTGGCGAACGGATTAAGATTGATACCCGCAATGATACATACTTAGGGCGGGAGAATTAGTGGTCTAATCAGGGGGTCGGCGATAGGCTACGCCATAAGCCCAAAGCCTGTCGCCCATTGCCTTTTTTGAGGGGTCATATTAAGTGGAATTTGATTTTAATGAACTCCGTCAACTGCTGGCGGTGCTAAATCAAACGGACATAGCAGAACTGACGCTCAAAAGTGACGATTTTGAGCTAGTCGTGCGAAAGGGCATTCAGCTTGGCGATCGCCCCCAGGCTAACAGTGGGTCCGGGGTAGACTCTACGCTACCTGCTGCGGTTTTGCACCCCCAACCGCCCAACGCGGTAGCCACTACAACGGCAGACGTTAGCATTACAGCTTCGGTGCCCACTCCGGCCTCAACCCCTCCTGCTAGCGATCGCCTGGTCGAAATTATGTCACCGATGGTCGGTACGTTTTACCGTGCGCCTGGACCTGATGAGTCGCCCTTTGTGGAAGTAGGCGATCGCATTCGTCCAGGGCAAACCGTTTGCATCATCGAAGCAATGAAGCTGATGAACGAGCTAGAAGCCGAAGTATCCGGAGAGATTGTCGAAATCCTGGTGCAAAACGGAGAGCCAGTAGAATACGGGCAACCTTTGATACGAGTCAACCCAGGCTAAACTAAACGTCAGCGGATTCTAGGCGAAGAAATACCTCTTCAAATCGCCACAGTAAATATCCGCTCCGTTGTTGAGAATAGGTCCACCAGCCGCTGAGGGCAAAAATGTATTCTCTAGGTAGGCTGCCTGCGGGGGCGCGAAAGCCATATTTGAATGCATCCCACTGGAGTAGCCAAATGTTGTTGACGTACCAGCCGATTTGCGTTCCAAATTTGGATTCGCTCTTGCTTTGAGCAAACATCCAGGAGTTAGTTTTGCAGTTTAGCTCATGCCAAATTTTGCTTTGAGTGCTGAAGCCGAAGCGCCCATTGCTGTATCTGACCCAGAGGCGATCGATCGCCGCAAGTGTTTCGACTGGCAAGTTGCTAACATCTTCTTCACTCAACCAGCCAGCTTCTTCTCGATCCATAACTCTTAGCAAAATTGCTTTCGTTTCATGATCTGCATCTTTCCAGCGACCCGATGCCATTAGTAGCTGCAAATAGCTTAAATCTACGGGTTTAGATTGCGTTTGATAAGTTGCATTTTGATAAACCCTATCTTGATAAGTTGCGTTTGAATAGGGCGTATCGTAATAGTTTACATCTTGGTAAGACGTACTTTGATAAGTAGGATTTTCAACAGAGTTTTGAGGAGAGGTGTAATCAGAGGGGGTAGTGTAAGCTGTTGAAACCTTTTCGGGAACAGAGTCATAGGACTTTAAAAAAGTATAAGCCGCATTAATTTCTTTTACTTTCTCCTGGGCTTTCTGCTGTAGCCTGGGATTGTGCGTGAAGCGGTCAGGATGCCAGACAACAATCAAATCTTTATATGCCTGTTTCACTTCATGCTTTGATGCACCGGGACTAAGGTCAAGAATCTGGTAGTAACGGTCAGCACAATCCATAGGAACTGAATACGAGTTAAATGATTTGGAGCTTATACAGACGACTTTCGTAGTTTACAGACCTGCTTGATTTCAGTCCGGACATCCTCAAAATTCAAGCAAAACTTTCAAAAACTGAAGCCAAGTTGGGGCAAAACTTAGGGCGATCGCTCCTATTTCTATTTGCTTTTTTAACAGATCTAAGCTAATTGACTCATGACTAATTCACATTAGCTCTTCAAAGATTCTCTATTAAAGATTGTGGTTTTGAATTTCATCGATCGCATGAGTTGGGCTGCCCTTGACCAAATGATTCAGACTCAGTTTCCAACGGTTCAGCATCTTACCCCTGAAGAACTGGCAACCTGGCTAGAGCAACCAGACCAGCCCGTGTTGCTAGACACACGCCTCCCAGCAGAATTTGCAGTCAGCCATCTGGACCACGCGCGGCAAGTTGACCCTAAGATGGAAACCTTTGAGAGCTTAGGACTCACTTTAGATATACCGATCGTGACGTACTGTTCGGTCGGATATCGGTCGTCGGCGATCGCTGCTCGACTGCAAGCGGTTGGCTACTCCAGGGTCGTAAATCTGAAAGGGTCGATTTTTAAGTGGGCAAATCAGGGTAGACCTGTTTACCGAAACGGGCAAGTTGTTCAACAAGTCCATCCTTACAATTTGCTTTGGGGCAAGCTGCTAGACTCCAAACTTCACGCCTACGACCCCCGATAAGATCACAGCCAATAATGCCTCATCGTCGGATTTGAACCTCCTCAGGAATAAATTCGTTTTGGTGTTCAAGTCGCAGTGGAGACAACACGCCCCAGATTACTTTGAGGCGAGCTTGAAACAAACCGCTTTGTGAACCCAGACGGTAGGCACCTTCCGTGACTGAATTTGCTCAAAAGTAACAGCCTGCTGCGAGAAAATCAAGTGCATCTACGGAGATTTATCAGAAGCACACAGAGACGAGACTCAATTTTGAATTTTTCCCGGTGGGATTCTCCAGACCAAAACAGACGGTTATCTTTACCAGACCGGTGTGAAGGAATTTGCAAGAATTGAGAGGTAAGCGGAGGAATTTCCTATGACAAGCAACCAACCAACCAATCAAAAGTCTTTTGTTCAAGCAATTTATCAGTGGTATCGCAATACGATTCGTAATCCTAAATATCGCTGGTGGATTATTCTAGGGACCCTGGCTTATTTTTTTAGCCCGATTGATATTGCTCCAGACTTGATCCCGGTGGTTGGGCAAATCGATGATGTAGTGCTGATGACGCTGCTGGTTTCAGAGCTTTCGCAGTTGATGATCGAGCGAGTCAGGAATCGCAAGAGCGAAGATGCCGTCTCAACCAGTGGCGATCGCGTTGCCTCTAGCGTAGATCAGGAATCCGTTACGGTTGATGCGATCCCCGTTGAGTAAGCGATCGCACCGATAAAGATGACTTTTAGAGAAACGACAGTCAAGCGAGGGATAGGGCAAAGCTCTGTCCCTCTTTTTTGGTCTTAGCGTCAGTTCAACAAACGCACGATCGATTTTACGTAGGCTTACGCGTTTTGCCTTCTGCAAGGGATAAGATTTGTCTCACTTCACGCTCTAGGTGAGCCGCAATACTGATCTGTTTTTCTAAATCATCTGTTTCCAAATAAACTCGCATCAATGGCTCTGTGCCAGATGGACGTAGCAGTACCCAACTGTTGTCTTCCAGGTAAAGTTTAATCCCATCTTTGCGCCCGGTTTGCCTCACTTTGATTCCGGCAATGTCGGTGGGCGGATTTTCGCTAAACGTATTCATCAAAGCCGCCTTATGAGAATTGCTCAGGCGAAAGTCAAGTCGATGCTCGTAGCGCGGGCCACCTGCATAGGCGATCGCCTCTTCAACAAGCTGGCTCAACGGTTTGCTTGCATAGGCGATCGCCTCCACTACTAGTAGGGCTGCCAGCACTCCATCTTTTTCGGGAATGTGTCCTGTGATGCTGAGTCCGCCTGACTCCTCACCGCCAATTAGCACGTTGGCCGTTCGCATCTTTTCACCGATATGTTTAAATCCGACTGGCGTTTCGTAAAGCTCCAGTCCATATTTCAGCGCCAAATTATCCAATAAATGAGTTGTAGCAACTGTGCGAGCGATCGCCCCCGTCTTGCCTTTGTGTTCAATTAAATGGCGCGTCAGCAACAGCAAAATTGTATTGGGCGTGAGAATGTTTCCCTGATCATCAACAATACCAAAGCGATCGCTATCGCCATCAGTGGCAACTCCCAGGCTTGCTTTGTCTTGCTGCACTGCTTTAACCAAACCCGCTAGCTGCTTGCCTTTGGGTTCGGGAATGCCGCCACCAAACAGCACGTCCCGCTGCATATGAAAGGTTTCAATGTGACAGCCACAGTGGTTTAACGCAACGTCTAGATAGCCGCGTGAAGTTGAGAATAGCGCGTCGTATTTAACCTTGAGATTCGCTTTACGAATCCGCTCAACATCTAGCAGCGTGTACAAAAACTGGAGGTAGTCAGGTTTAGGGTCAAAGGTAGAAATTTGGTTAGCCCGATCGCTACTGGGAGAGTGAGTTGAGGCTCGATTAAGCTGAGCCACGATCGCATCGGTAATGTTTGACGTGGCGGGCCCCGCATAGTCAGGAATATATTTGATGCCGCAATACACCGCTGGGTTGTGGCTGGCTGTGAACATAAGTGCGCCTGCCGAGTTGAGCGATTTAGCGCTGTAGGCGATCGCTGGGGTGGGGCAATCTCGCTCTGCTAGTTTGACAGTCCAGCCTGCTTCTGCCAGAACTTCTGCCGCTGTTTGAGCAAACTGGTCAGCGAGAAAGCGAGTGTCATAGGCAACCAGGACAGGCTGTGCTTTAGAGTAGGCAGTTTCCAGGTAATGGGCGATCGAGCGGGTGACTCGACACACATTAGCAAAAGTAAAATCATCCGCAATGATTCCACGCCAGCCATCCGTGCCAAAGAAAATTTGGCTTGTGTCGTTGGCTACCATTGTTTAACCTTTTTCTCCCTTACTTGAGTTGAATATAGCGCTTTACGCTCAGCCATCAACTCTATTAGAGCGATCCGTAGAGACAAACGGTTGTATCTGCCCTGGAGAATAGAACCTTTTCCAAAAATTGGTTAATTTCCTGCATCTACGCAGCTTTCAGCCAGACAAACCACCAGCACGGAGGTAATCGCAGCCGTTGGCTGAAATTCTTGCGTTTCATTAAAGTCAGCCGTCGTTGCAGGGTAAACGCCTGCGGTCTGCTGATTAAAGTTGCCCGTCCCAAAGGAAAGGTTAGAAGCAGGATGATTCTCAAACCGGACGTATTCTCGCCCTTCATTTTGCGTGTTGTAGGAGAGCGTTGCTTTGCCGTAGACTGATTCTGCTTGGGCGATCGCCACTCCTGCACCCACTGCTTCACGAGTGAGAAATTTGGGATTGTCAGTCATCAAGCCTTGAATCACGTCTTCATCAGTAAAGGTTTCGCTAGCTAAATAGAGAATGTAAAACTGAACCTCTCCGGCTTGACGAACGGCGATCGCGTCAAAATCCACCATAAAAGGAGACTCAACCACAAACTCAGCCTCTGCCCCCAAAACCTGCTTCAACTCTCCCAGCGTCATTCCTAAGTTGGCTAGCCCAACCCCCTCTGACGAGATAAGTAGCTCATCTGGCACTGTCGTCTCCACGTCTGGGCTAGGGCTTGGAGACGGAGCAACTTCTTCCACAGCAGGAGTACTATCTGGCACAGAAGCTTCTGGACTGACAGGAGGGGTGCCACAACCTGACAACCACAGCAAAATACTGGAGTAGATTAAATATTTCTTCACGAACGTCCAACCGAGATTTTGCAATGCAATCCTAACAAGTAAGCCTGGATTAACGGAAGCAATTTGAGCAACTTGGTTCCCTTTAATTTTCAGGTCAAGGGTTTCACCATCCATACAGATTGGGAAGTGTAGCCTAGCTTTTGGTAGAGGCTGATTGCAGGTTGATTGGCGACAAAACCTGTAGTCCCATTTGGCGATCGCCCCTTCTTCTCGCCCATCCCTCTGCATGGTGCATTAGCGCTGACCCAATTCCCTTGCGACGATGGGCAGGCAGCACGTAGAGCAGGAAAATATGAGAGTGGCGATCGCCCTTCACCTGATCGACAGCACTCCCCAACCACAGACAAGCAACAGGGGAACGTGTAGAAGAACCTGTTTTTAGTTCAAAACTACAGAAATCGGCTTGCCCAACCCACCAGAGCGGCGTTTCCTTAGAAAAATACTGTTCAACTGTTTGCGCCAAATGAGCAAACGACTGGTCGGGATATAGCTCCTGATACGTCCGCTGCATAAACTTTACTAACAGCGCTCGATCCAGCCCTGACCCTGACCAAAGCACATAATCGGCAGGAAGTGACACAGCTAAAATCTAGCGACATTAAAAAGAAGCCGCTTCGGGTAAACCATGCACCAGAATTTCTAAGGTAGGAGGCAGATCGGCAACGGCTTCGGAGTTTGCGGCTTGGGCTTGCTCTTCTGGCTGCTCAATAGGAGCGGGTGCCATCATGTCGGAGGGCAGGAAAATTCGGGCGCTGACGGCGATGAGGGCGATCGCAAAAACTAGAACAACTAAGAGCGGGGCAATATATTGACGAAAGATAGCCATGATGGGTAGGAGGATTCTAAGAAAAAATTTCAAGTTTTATAAAGTTCTTTTCTCTATCCTACTACAGTGCTAGT